>CAWULX010000020.1:0-14634 GCA_963923775.1 uncultured bacterium | reverse complement strand
CCAAACCCACTATAAAAAGGATCCCATCCATAACCAAAGCCCATGCCATATCCTAGACCTGCATACCCAAATGGATAGTACCAAGAAGGACCATAGAAGCCACTATACCATGGATCCCATCCCCAGCCTAATCCATATCCAAGTCCACTAAAACCATATCCCATACCATAACCCATTGCAAAACTCATTCTATAACTAGGGTTATTCCAATAGCCAAAATCATCAATCATAGACCATCTGTTTCTATTGGCTACTTTTAATCTTAAGAATCTATCGTCTTGGTAATTTTGATATTCTTGATAATTTTCTTCTTGAGCATCATCGGTATTCACCGCCACTTCTTTGGAAACCAATTTAGAGGGGGTATCGTATAGGTCATCTTTTGCAATGGCCGATGTAGATTGTTGTAAACTAGTACAGCTGGTTTGCAATAAACTAAACGCCAATAAGCCAAATCCTACAATGCCAAAATGGATGTTAGTTTTTAGATTTTTCATATAACGATATTTTTGGTTTTAATATGCCCCTGATTTAGCATACTTTTGACAACCTAAAGGTACAAAAGTTTAATATATAGAGCGTTTTTCGTAGATGAATTGTTACTACTTAAAATGTTAATATTTTATCAATTATGGCAAAGGAATTAATGACAAGAGCGGAAGACTATTCTCAATGGTACAATGACCTAATTTTAAAAGGGGATTTGGCAGATTATAGTGCAGTTAGAGGTTGTATGGTAATTAAACCATATGGTTATGCATTATGGGAAAATATGCAACAAAACTTAGACAAAATGTTTAAGGATACAGGACATCAAAATGCCTATTTCCCATTGTTTGTTCCCAAGTCTTTGTTTGAGGCAGAAGAGAAGAATGCAGAAGGATTTGCAAAAGAGTGTGCCATTGTTACACATTATCGTTTAAAAACAGATCCCAATAATAAAGGAAAATTAATGGTAGATTCAGAAGCCAAATTAGAGGAAGAATTAATTGTTCGACCTACTAGTGAAGCGATTATTTGGAATACTTATAAAACATGGATTCAATCTTATAGGGATTTACCCATTTTAGTAAATCAATGGGCTAATGTGGTTAGATGGGAAATGAGAACAAGATTGTTTTTAAGAACTGCAGAATTTTTATGGCAGGAAGGTCATACTGCACATGCCACTAAAGCTGAAGCAATTGAAGAAGCGGAAAAAATGTTAGAAGTATATGCAGACTTTGCTGAAAATTGGATGGCGATGCCTGTGATCAAAGGCGTTAAAACACCTAATGAAAGATTTGCAGGTGCAGAAGATACTTATTGTATTGAGGCATTAATGCAGGATGGAAAAGCGTTGCAAGCAGGCACTTCTCATTTCCTAGGACAAAATTTTGCCAAAGCTTTTGATGTTAAGTTTAGTGATAAGAACAATCAATTGGATTATGTATGGGCTACTAGTTGGGGAGTAAGTACCAGATTAATAGGAGGATTAGTGATGACGCATAGTGACGATCAAGGATTAATATTGCCACCCAAAATTGCTCCATTACAAGTAGTGATTGTTCCCATTTATAAAGGGGAAGATCAAAAAGCATTGATTGATGTTAAAGTGAAAGAATTGATTCAATCTTTCAAAGCAGCTGGCATTAGAGTGAAATATGATGATTCAGATAATCAAAGACCAGGATGGAAATTTGCAGAATATGAATTAAAAGGTGTACCAGTAAGAATTGCCATTGGTGCAAGAGATTTAGAGAACAATCAAGTAGAAATCGCAAGAAGAGATACCAAAGAAAAATCTTCTGTTTCTATGGATGGTTTAACTAATACTGTATCTACTCTATTGGAAGAAATACAAACTAATTTATTTGAAAGAGCTAAGCAATATAGAGATGAACATATCACTAAAGCAGAAAGCTGGGATGAGTTTGTTCAAATCTTAGATACCAAGGCTGGTTTTGTTGCAGCACATTGGGATGGCACACCTGAAACAGAAGAGAAAATCAAAGAATTGACTAAAGCAACTATTCGCTGTATTCCATTAAACAATGTACAAGAAGCGGGTAAGTGTATTTTAACTGGTAATCCTTCTACACAAAGAGTGTTATTTGCTAGAGCCTATTAATGTGTTACCACAATGGGCTTAAAACAAAAACCTATACCAGCAGCTTTAAAGCCTTATCTAGAAGGCAAAGTATTATTATTAGACAAGCCCATTGGATGGACTTCTTTTAATATGGTGCAGAAAGTGCGTCATTTAACCAAAGTGACCAAAGTTGGTCATGCAGGAACACTAGATCCATTAGCAACAGGATTGTTAATTATTTGTACTGGGAAATTTACCAAGCAAATAAATACCTATATGGGTATGACCAAGGAGTACACAGGTACAATGGTCATTGGAGCAACCACACCCACCTATGATTTAGAATCTGAGCCTGAAAATTTCCAAAGCATTGATCATATTAAAGAAGAACAAATAAAAGCTGCAACTCAACAATTTGTTGGTGCTATTTTACAAATGCCTCCTCAACATTCTGCCATTAAAAAAGATGGGAAAAGATTGTATGAATCGGCAAGACAAGGAATAGAAGTAAAAGTAGATCCTAGACCCATTACAATCGAAAGTTTTGAAATTACTCATATAGATTTACCCAAGATAGATTTCAAAGTAGTTTGTTCAACAGGCACTTATATTAGAAGCTTGGTAAAAGATTATGGAGATGCATTGGGAGTCGGTGCTTATATGAGTGCACTCAGAAGAACAAAGATTGGAGCATTTAATGTAGAAGATGCATTACAATGGGAAATATTGGCATCAGACATTGAAAAACTATTAGCTGAATAAAATTTAGAAAGGCAATCCAATACCAAATTGCCAAGCGTAATTATTAACTCGCATAGAATTGGGCTTTACTTCGGTCCATTGCATTTTATGAAGATCTAACCATCCATTGTTAGTAGTTCTTGTAGGATCTTTCATTTTTAATGCATAATCAATTCTGACAATAAAATAATTAAAGTCAAACCTTAATCCAGTACCTACACCAATTGCAAGATCTTCATATAGTCTATTTAATTTAAATCCAGCTTTTGGATCTGAATCAGTGTCTCTTGCATTCCAAATATTACCCATATCAGCAAAAAGGGCAGAACCTAATTTATAAGAACCCCATTGGAATAAATTAAATCTATATTCTATATTGGCTTCTAATTGAATGTCACCAAAACGGTCAAAATTTTTGCTGGTACTACTAGTATCATAGAAGTTAGAACTTCCTAAACCCAATTGTCTTAGTCCCCATGCTCGCATACTATAAGGCCCTCCAGCGGTAAATTGTTTAAAGAATGGTAATGCCCCACCCAATCTTTTGTCTTTACTATAATTATTACCCCATCCACCCATAAATCTAAAGGCCCATTCCGAATAAGCCAACTTGATAGATTTGCGAAGTTCTAATTCGGCTTTGATGTAGGTATAAATATTATTATTTAAAGAGGGGATAATATTGGTAATAGCTCCTGCTTCTTCAATACCTACTTTGACGAAATTATGTTGGTTTATGAATTTTTTTGAAGGTGTAGCATGAATAAAAGTAAATGTTTGACTCATTACATTCCCGTCATTGAAAGAAGATCTTAGGAAAGGATTTAGCTTTAATAAATTATCCAATTTGGAGAATTTATTAAGTTGATACATTTCAATGTTTAATGGCTTGTATATAAATGTTTTCTCAGTACTATTGGTAGTGTTTTTCCATTCATATCCCCAGCTAGTAGTGAAAGATTTTAATCTATAGTAATCCAATCTATTAATACTAGAACCATTTAAAATAAAGTTAGTTCTTGTGGCATAGTTATCAGAACGACGATTTTCAATAAATGGAATTAAGATATTAGGAAAGCTATAAGTATGTCCAACATTCCATAACAATGTTTGAGCTAACTGATCTTTACTATTATTTAAATTCAATTCTACGCCTGTTCTCAAGCTGGCAATACTTGGAATTGATTTTCTAGCAACGTTTTTGTCTCTATAAGTTAAACTGGTTGCTAATCCCAATAAGTTACCCCCTCCTAATTGAGCTGAGTTCTTACTGCCTTCAATATCTGTACTAATGCTTCTTCTTAAACTTGGTACCAGT
Source organism: uncultured bacterium (assembly GCA_963923775.1). Classification (GTDB taxonomy): domain Bacteria; phylum Bacteroidota; class Bacteroidia; order Chitinophagales; family Chitinophagaceae; genus Sediminibacterium. Next base: position 10,504 of record CAWULX010000020.1, on the reverse strand, counting down.
AAATAGTGTAAGTAAACACTATCATTTTTTAGTGTAGTTCGGGCATCAATTTGTTGCCAAGCGCCTAAGCTGCTAAAATTATTAAGTGTTTGAAAATATTTAGACTCATTAAATGGTTCTCCAATTTTTATAAAGGATTGCTCTTCAAAAATGCTTGTTTTAAAAAGGGGTTTCTTGTATAAGTGTACCACTGATTTATAATTGTCCTCATTTGGCATGGTTTGTGTGATTACTGAATCTGGGTTATCATTGATACTTAAATCACTATAAAATAGCTGTTTGCCTATTGGATAAATCTTGGTTGCTGTTGCAGAATTATTTCTTAATTGAATGCTCACTTTCCATTTGGGATTCAATTGATTGTTTTGGTTAGCGGAAATAACTTGATCCATCTGTTGTAATGGATCTAAATTTACTTCCATTAAGGATGCGTCTAATGTATCTACTTCTGCAAATATTTTTTCTTTAGTGAAATTGTAGAAACCATTATTGCGAAAAAGTTCAACTAATCTGTCCAGCTCATTATTGATTATTTGATTGGAGTAGGCAGTCCCTTTTTGTAAATAGGATTTACTAGCATTATCTATGGCTAATTTTTGTAAAGCAGGTTCAGATAAATTAAAGTAAACAGAATCAATAATCGTTTTCAATTGTAAATCTACTTTCATGCTTATAGTAGTTCTGTATTCATTTTTAATAGTATCTATGTAGAAACTTGGGGTAAGAATGGCATGGTTATATCCTTCAGAAGCTAAAAAGGATTGCATATAATTGATAGCTCTTGGAATTCTCTCAGGCTGAAATGAAATAGGTTGAACCAATGTTTTAAATAGCCCAAATTGTCTTATGTTTTTTGCTTTCAAGCTATCGTCCCAGTATTGATCCAAAGACAATTCCATTTCTTTCTTAAACTGCTTGGATTGAACTCCAGTCACTTCAATTACATTTTTATAAACAAATGCAGTTTCTTTAGGATAATCGTGAATTATCGCTTTTTTTAGATCAGAACAGCTGTTCAATAAAAATAAAAGGCCTAGTAGGCAAAATCTTGAGTAGAAACTAATATTTTTATTGTTCAGTAATGACATAAAGATGATCAGTAAGAATGAGCTCAAATATATTCAATCTTTTGCCCATAAAAAACATTGGGACCAAGAATCTGTATTTATAGTTGAAGGGCCAAAATTGGTGGGAGAATTATTAGCTTCTGACTGGGAATTGGAGTCGGTATATGGTATTGAAGCATGGGCGGCATCATGGAAAAAACCTATCCCTAACTTACATATTGTTTCAGATGAAGAATTAGAAAGAATGAGTTTGTTACAGCAAGCTAATCAAGTAATTGCCATTGCAAAGAAAAAGCAATATGAGCAGCCCTTGACTTTTTCATCTCAATTAACACTTATTTTAGATGGCATACAAGATCCAGGAAATTTAGGCACCATTATTAGAACTTTTGATTGGTTTGGAGGCACACAAATAATTGTCACAGAAGATACTGCAGGATTATACAATCCAAAAGTTATTCAAAGTACGATGGGCAGTTTTTTGAGAGTAAGAGTAGAAGAGGTTCAAGAAGTACCTCGTTTATTAATTCAAGAAAACTTACCTGTATATGGCGCTTTATTAGAGGGACAATCTATTTACCAAACTGATATTAAAAAGGAAGGTTTTTTAATCATTGGAAATGAATCAAAAGGAATTAGAGAAACATTTTTACCCTATATCAATCAAGCAATTTCTATTCCAAAATTTGGAGATGCGGAATCATTGAATGCTGCTGTTGCAACGGGAATTATCTTGTCCCATTGGAAAAGTAAATAATTAGTCAAATTTGATCGTCTTAGCAGGGCTTATTTTATTAATCCAAATGGTAGGTATTAAAAAAGAAATATAACTCACTAAAGATGTTCCCATAACTATGAGAAATATTTGAAAAGGCACAATTTTTATGGGAAGGGATTTTATAAAATAAGCCGCTTCGTCCAATTGTATACAACCTGTGTAGTATTGAAATAAAGATAATCCTATGCCAATAATTAATCCAATGGAGATGCCTATCCAACTAATAAAGCTTACTTGGTATAAAAATACTTTTCTAATAAACTGTTCATTTGCTCCCATTGCAGTTAAAGTACCAATCATGTGAACTCTTTCTAGAATTAAAATAAACAAACAGGTTAATAAATTTACCACTGCAATAATTAACATAATAGTTACAGCAACATTTCTATTGACTGTTTGAACCCCAATCCAATCAAATATTTGAGGATAATCTTCTTCAATAGGCGTGGCAACGGTATTCGCGGGACATAAAGCTTGGATTTTTTTGACGATTAAATCTGAATGACTTTTATTTTTTAAGTGTATACTATATCCACTTAATTCAGTGTGATCAGGATTCATTTGTTGTAATACCTTTAAATTGATATAAACAAATTGCGCATCATACTCTTCTATACCAGAATGATACAAACCTTTTACAATTAATTTTCTTTCCTGTACTGTTCCATTTTGTAAGAAATTAAGTCTTATTAATGAACCAATATTTGCATTTATTTTATTAGCAATCTCTTGGGATAAGATAATTTCTTTATTTGATTCTATTTTTAAATTGCTTGTATTACCGCTATTACTATTAAATGGGATTATTTCTTGTTCTTGAACACCTTTCACAATAATGCCTTCCATTTCGGTTGAAAAAGCAATTACAGCAGTTTGTGTTGCGTAGGGCTCAATAGTTTTTACTTCTGGTAAATTTATTATTGATTGAACAAGAGTAGGACTCTCTTGTAAGACATTCCCATTAATGCTGTTGATTCTTATATCTCCCCAAAAATGATATACTTTTTGTGCAATTTGTTCTTGAAATCCATTTACAATCGAAAATGTGAGAATGATGGCAGCCATACTAATTGAAGTAGCAGCTATCGATAGTTTTACAATAAAACTAGTATTGCTTTTACTTTTTTGAAAGCTCATTCTCTTAGCTATTTCGAAAGCAGTATTCAAGGGTAATTTTTTTTCAAATCTAACTTATTTATCATTATATATTATGAATAATGAGCTAGATTCGTGATGTATAAAAGCTAAATATGGGTAGGGTCTTGTTTTTTATATTTTTTATTGCCATACATTGCTCTTTGTTTGCTCAAAACAATCCTGATAAATGTGTAGATACAGCTATTCATACCATTTTATTATATCCAGAGGGAAGGCCCAAAGATTTGCCCATTATTGGCTTGAATGATGCAGGTGTTTTAAGTATTAGCTTTGATGATTTTAACTATAGTTATCAAAATTATTTTTATAGCATTGAATTGGTAGACGATCAATGGCAGCCAGTTCAAATGAGTCCATTTGATTATACCAATGGGTTCTCACAAAACAAGATTAATCTTTTTAATGTCTCTTCAATCGCTCTACAAAAATATTATCATTATCAATTTTCTATACCTAATCAAAATTGTGTACCTACTAAGGCTGGTAATTATATTTTGAAAGTGTTTAAAGATGGAAATCCTTCCAATCTTGTATTTACTAGAAGGTTTTATGTAGTAAATTCAATCATAGGAGTTTATGGTACTGTACAGGAACCTTTTGATGGAACTATTTCAAGAACCCATCAAAAAATACAATTGAGCCTGGATGTAAAACAACTATCTTATTTTCAGCCGGATCAAATTAAAACGGTTGTAATCCAAAATCATCGTTTCAATGAAGCTAGGGTAGTTATTGAACCAAGTTTTATAAGAGGCAATCAAATTGAATACAATAGCGAAAGAGATTTAATATTTCCTGCTGGAAAAGAAACTAGATGGTTGGATTTGCAAAGTTTAAGATTAAGGTCAGATAGAGTTCAAGAATTAAATCAATCTGAAGGGTTAACAAAAGTGATTGTTAAACCAGATCTCTCCAGAGCCAATACTCCTTATTTTACTTTCAATGACTTAAACGGAGCTTATGTCATAAGTAATACAGAATCTTTAGAGCCTGCCTTTCAAAACGATTACGCTAATGTTGTTTTCACCTATAAACCTAAAAATGGAATTCCTTATGTTGGGGAAAAATTATATTTAATTGGTGATTTAACACAGAACCAATTAAATAATCAATCTTTGATGTCTTTCAATGCATCAAAAGGAGTATATGAAAAATCTTTACTTCTAAAACAAGGGTATTATAGTTATCAATATATTTTGAGAGATGTAGAGAGGCCAAATATTCAAGATGATTTTAAAGAAACAGAGGGAGATCATTGGGAAACCGAAAACAGTTATACCATCTTTGTGTATTATACTGCACCTGGAGCTAGATATCCTATGATTGCTGGATTTTCGTCCATAAATTCAAGGCAAAATTGGTAGGATAATCACCTGTCTTTTTGTACCTTCGCAGCGGCAGGTCTTGCACGACCAGCTCCTGCTGAACCTCCCCAGGACAGGAATGTAGCAAGGATAGGCGGTTGTAGCGGTGCGATGTAAGTAGCCTGCCACTTTTTTAAAGTGGCATTAAAATAGAAATCCTATAAATCAAACCATATGAAATTTTTTGTAGACACTGGTAATCTAGCTCAAATCAAAGAAGCAAATGACTTAGGTATTTTGGATGGTGTTACCACTAATCCTTCTTTAATGGCACAAGTGGGTGTTAAAGGTGAAGAAGCAATTGCTGCTCACTATAAAGCTATTTGTGAATTAGTTGAAGGTGATATTAGTGCAGAAGTATTGTCTACAGATTTTGCTTCCATGATAGAAGAAGGGAAAAAATTAGCTGCTATTCACAAAAATATAGTGGTAAAAGTTCCTATGATCAAAGACGGTATTAAAGCAATTAAATGGTTTACAGATAATGGTATTCGTACTAACTGTACTTTAGTATTCTCTGCTGGTCAAGCCATTTTAGCAGCAAAAGCAGGCGCTACTTATGTTTCTCCTTTTATTGGAAGAATTGATGATAGCTCTTGGGATGGTATGGAATTGATTAGTCAAATACGTCACATCTATGATGTACAAGGTTTCCAAACTCAAATTTTAGCAGCTTCTATCAGAAATGCTTTGCATATTGTGAAAGCTGCTGAAGCAGGTGCGGATGTTTGCACTTGTCCTTTAGATTCTATTTTAGGATTATTAAAACATCCTTTAACAGATATTGGATTAGCGAAGTTCTTGGAAGATGCTAAGAAGATGTAAGATGCTTTAAAGCCTCGCGCTTTGAAAGATTAGATAAAGATGGGTGATCCTTTACAAATTGGGTCACCCATTTTTTATTGGTATATGCGTAAGCTCTTAATGCCCAACCAATGGCTTTGCGCACAAAGAAGTCTTCGTGCAATTGGCTATTTTCAATATACTTTGTCAATAAGTTTGTATCTGTCTTAGTTTTATAGGTAAGTTGAAATAGAATACTCATTCTAATCAACCATTTATTGCTTGATTGATTCCACTTGTTGGTATAGGTTTCAATATGTTCAGGATGCAATAAGAAAAACTTACTGATTACATGTGTGTTGGTGCTATCCACCGAATCCCACCAGCTATTATGCGTAATCATCCATTCAATTAATGAAAGGGTTTTAATGCACCATAATTTTTTATGGTATCCTAAAAGTTCTATCGCAAAATAATGCAACTCTCTTTGTGGTTCAGCAAAACATTCTTTTACTAGTATAGCTAATTCGGTATGATTTGTAATAGGGTGGGCCTTATAAAAAGCTCTACAAAGTTGCCTTCTTAAAGGCGTTTTAATTCCATAAAACTCAAACTGATTCAATAAATAGGCTTTTGCACCTTTGGCAATTGTTTTATTGCCATTTGCTGCAAATATTTTTTGAATTTCTGATAAATAGGGATGAGTCATATTATATTCCTACAACTCTTTTATTGAATGCACTATTTCTTGCAGCCTCTAAAATGCGAATGATATTTTTTCCTTCTTGTGCAGAAGTTGGAACCGGTGCATCATGTAAAATAGCTTCCGCCATTTTTTCATAAAACATACCATAATTACCCGCTTTGCTTGGAATTACCCTATTTGAAATCAATCCATCATTGTCGGTATACAAAGTACCGAAATCTTCTTTAGCTTCAACGCCCCAATTGGGTGATCCTGGAATCTTTCCAGCAATTAAGTCGGCTTCTTGCACATCTGATCTGTTTTTTATAAAACTACCTTTTGTTCCATATATTTTATAGCCTGCCAATTGTGTCATAAAAACCATGCCACTGGTTAATGTAATGCGATGTCCTGGATAATATAAGATTATATGAAAGTAATCATCTACTATACCCACTTTTCTGGTAATTCTAATATCTGCAAATACTGCTAAAGGCATACCGGATAATAGAATGGCTTGATCAACTAAATGAGGGCCTAGATCATATAAAAGTCCTGCACCTGGGGTTACAGATTCTTTATGCTTTTTAGGACTTAGGGTTGTTCTATATCTTTCAAAAGAAATTTGCACATCTAAAAAATCACCAATGGCATCTTCTTTGATTAATTGTTGTATAGTCAAAAAATCTGCATCGTATCTTCTGTTGTGATAAACTGCTAATTTTAATCCTTTTTCTTTAGCTATATCGTCTAGCTCTTGCGCTTCAGCAGCAGTAATAGTAAATGCTTTTTCACAAACCACATGTTTGCCAGCTAGTAATGCTTGCTTGGTGTATGCGTAATGCGTATCGTTTGGACTATTTACTATCACCAAATCAATGGAAGCATCTGTCAAGATTTCTTCATAACTAGAAAAAGACTTGGTGCCTGGGTAGGCTGCTTCAATATTTTTTGAAGAACGCTCCCAGCTTCCTACTAAATTAAAATGAGGATTACTGGCAATAAATGGAGCGTGAAATACTTTTCCGCTCATGCCAAAAGACACCAATGCTGTATTTATCATCCCGCTACTTGCTTTCTGATAATGTTTAATGCACCACCTGCTTTAAACCACTCAATTTGTTGTTGGTTATAAGTATGGTTAGCTTTAATGCTATCAGTAGATCCATCTTTATGTGTTAACACTAAAGTTAAAGGAGTGCCTGGCGCGAAGCTAGTTAAACCAATTACATCAATGCTATCATCTTCTTGAATCTTATCGTAATCTGCCTTATCTGCAAATGTTAATGCTAACATACCTTGTTTCTTTAAGTTTGTTTCATGGATACGCGCAAATGATTTTGTCAACACTACACGAACACCTAAATGTCTTGGTTCCATTGCAGCGTGCTCACGAGAACTTCCTTCTCCATAGTTTTCATCACCCACTACAATTGTTCCAATGCCAGCAGCTTTATAAGCTCTTTGTGTATTTGGAACAGTATCGTAGTTGCCAGTTAATTGGCTCTTCACATTGTCGGTCTTCTCGTTGAAGAAGTTTACCGCACCAATTAATAAATTGTTAGAGATATTATCTAAGTGACCACGGAATTTTAACCAAGGACCAGCCATAGAGATATGGTCTGTTGTACATTTTCCTTTTGCCTTGATTAATAATTTTAAAGATTTTAAATCAGTTCCTTCCCATGCTGTAAATGGATCTAATAATTGTAAACGCTTAGATGCTGGATCTACCGCTACAACTACTTTTGAACCATCTTCAGCAGGCGCTTGGTATCCAGCATCTTCTACTGCAAAACCCTTTACTGGTAATTCATCCCCAGTAGGAGCGTCTAATTTAACTTGCTCACCTTTATCGTTGGTTAAAGTATCTGTTAATGGATTGAAAGTCAAATCACCTGCAATCGCTAAAGCGGTTACTAATTCTGGAGAACCCACAAATGCGTATGTATTAGGATTGCCATCCGCACGTTTAGCAAAGTTTCTGTTGAAAGAGTGTACAATCGTATTTTTTTCTTTTTTCTCTGCACCTACACGCTCCCACATACCAATACAAGGTCCACAAGCATTAGCAAATACTTTGGCGCCTATTTGGCTGAACACATTTAAGAATCCATCTCTTTCAATAGTATATCTTACTTGCTCAGATCCTGGAGTGATCATGTATTCTGCCTTAGTGGTCAAACCTTTTTGAGCTACTTGTTTTGCTAAACTTACTGCACGGCTAATATCTTCGTAAGAAGAGTTGGTACAGCTACCAATTAAACCCACTTCCACTTTGGTAGGCCATCCATTTGCTGCAGCTACTTCTTTCATTTTAGAAATTGGTGTAGCTAAGTCTGGAGTGAATGGTCCATTTAAGTGTGGCTCTAAAGTATCTAAATCAATTTCAATAACTTGATCGAAATATTTTTCAGGGTTAGCATATACTTCTGCGTCTGCAGTTAAGTGCTCTGCTACTGCATCCGCTAAAGCTGCAACATCTGCACGTCCAGTTGAGCTTAAATATCTGCTCATGCTTGCGTCGTAACCAAATGTAGAAGTGGTAGCGCCAATTTCAGCACCCATATTACAAATAGTTCCTTTACCAGTACAACTCATGCTAGTTGCACCTTCTCCAAAATATTCTACTATAGCACCAGTACCACCTTTCACCGTTAAAATACCAGCTACTTTTAAAATCACATCCTTAGGAGCAGTCCAACCATTTAACTTGCCCTTTAATTTAATACCAATTAACTTAGGCCATTTTAATTCCCAAGCCAATCCTGCCATTACATCACAAGCATCAGCACCACCTACACCAATGGCTAACATACCTAAACCACCAGCATTCACTGTGTGAGAATCGGTACCAATCATCATACCACCAGGGAATGCATAGTTCTCTAATACTACTTGGTGAATGATACCAGCACCAGGCTTCCAGAAACCTAAACCATATTTATTAGAAACAGAAGCTAAGAAATCATATACTTCTTTACTTTCTGTTGTTGCTACTTGTAAGTCTTGCTTAGCTTCTACTTTTGCAGAAATTAAGTGGTCGCAATGCACTGTACTTGGTACTGCCACTTTAGGACGACCTGCTTGCATAAATTGCAATAAAGCCATCTGTGCAGTTGCATCTTGCATTGCTACACGATCTGGTGCAAAATCAACATAAGAACCACCTCTTTCGAAGCCTTCTAATTTTTGATCACTATGTAAATGAGAGAATAAAATCTTTTCAGATAAGGTAAGTGGACGACCTAACATTTTACGAGCCGCTTCCACTTTCGCTGGCATTTCAGCGTACACTTTTTTGATCATTTCGATATCAAAAGCCATATTTGTAAATTTTAGTGTTTAAACTGCTGCAAAGGTAATAAAAATGCACCCGGCAGACCTCAAAAAAGGCAAATTATGTCCACATTTTTTGATAGATTTGGTTATAAATTAACTAGGGATGATACAAAAATTAAGAGATTTCTTAGAATTACATGCTTTTGGGGTTTGTTCCGCCATAGGGGAGCGTTTAGGTATTGCAAGTGCCAAGATTAGAATGTGGTTTATTTATATCTCCTTTTTGACCCTTGGATCTCCCGTGATACTTTATTTTGTATTGGCTTTTGTGAGAAGTATAAAGCATTATATACTCTTAGGCAAGAGAAATCCTATCAAATATTAATTTGATGATTGCTTAGATTACTGCTTTTCTAAGCCTAACTAATTTCTCCAATAATGGTTCTAATAAATCTAATTGCAACATATTAGCTCCATCGCTTTTTGCTATAGAAGGTTTAGGATGTGTTTCAATAAATAATCCATCAGCTCCTGTTGCAATTGCTGCTTTTGCAATGGTTTCTATTAATGCAGGATTCCCGCCAGTTACACCACTTGTTTGATTAGGTTGTTGTAAAGAGTGAGTACAATCCATAATTACGGGAACATTGTTTTCTGCCATCGCAGGAATATTTCTATAATCAACTACTAAATCTTGGTATCCAAAAGTATTTCCTCTTTCAGTTAACATTATTTTTTCGTTACCTGCTAATCTAATCTTGTCAACTGCAAATTTCATAGAAGCGCCACTTAAGAATTGACCTTTTTTAACATTCACAATTTTACCAGTGGCTGCAGCAGCTACTAATAAATCTGTTTGTCTACACAAGAATGCAGGAATTTGTAAAATGTCAATAAACTCAGCCGCCATAGCAGCTTCGTCATGTGCATGAATATCTGAAGTAGTAGGTAAGTTAAATGTTTGTCCTACTTTTTTAATTAATGATAAGCCGTTATCATCTCCAATTCCAGTAAAAGAATTAGCGCTTGTTCTGTTCGCTTTTCTATAGCTTGCTTTGAACACATAAGCTATTCCTAAGTTCTTACAAATGGTAGAAACTTTTTCTCCAATTTCCATCACCAAATCTTCACTTTCTACCACACATGGTCCAGCAATTAAAAAGAATTGATTGGCGTCGTAAGTTTGAGACTTAAAATGATCTTGCAAATAAGAAGGAATCATGCTTTAGGTTTTTCGGATTCAAAGGTACGCAAATAAGCCTAAAATCTTAAACCTAGTGTTAGGCCGCCACCTCTAATACCGGCCCAAGGTCCTTCCATATCTGCCACTGCACCAGAAGATGTTACTGTAGCTTTTATTTTAAATGGATTGGCTTTGATATCGTTT
>CAWULX010000019.1:0-15054 GCA_963923775.1 uncultured bacterium | reverse complement strand
GCCCCAATTTTATAGAAACATCATAGTCTAAAGAGTCTGTGGTTAAAACGCCTTTGCCATCAGTTAATTTTACTTTCTTTCTTAAGTAGGCTTTTTTAGTATTGCCTATGTATTTTAAGTATTCAGCATAAGTGTGAACACTGTCTGCGTCATTGATGTGAATATTGCCGTATCCTTCCAAAATATTATTAGAAGTGTTTAAAACAATACTATCTCCATACATTAATGTTTTTCCTTGTTTGATTTTCACATTTCCCACCAAAATGACTAAATTGATAGAGTCTACTTTTTTTACATTGTATGTTGCTGCTGATAAAAATTCAATGACTGTATTATTACTATCTTCAGTCACTTTAGAAGAGGTATTTTGTGCTGACAGATTAGATAGAATAGCACAAACAAAAACTAAGGCCAAGCATATTTTATTCATTGGTAATAGTATCTGCAATTGGCTTGCTTAAAGGGATTGTTTTATCTTTTTTCCCAAATACTGAAATATTAATATACCTCTTAGGATGCACTTTGATATCATCCACTAAAGTATTAACACTATTAATGGTATTTTTTAATTCTGTATACACCGATGGGTCATTCATTATTTTTGCTGCCGTTCCATTGCCGCTATTTAATTTCTGTAATGTAAGATTTATGCCTGTTAATGCAGCTTGAATATCTTTGATAGTTTTATTAAGATTAGCATCTTTAATAGATTGTGAAGTGCTGTCCAGGTTATTGATGATATTGCTAATTTTCTTATTGTTTTCCGCTAAATTTTTGGTAAAGCCATTGATATTTTCTGCGGTTTGTGCAATGGATCCGCCTTGTTTATCTACCATTTGTTCAATAGACGCCATTGACTTATTTAAGTTGTCTGATGTTTTTGTTAAATTAGAGATAAGTTGTTTAAAGTTGGCTTTGTTTTCATCATCCATAACTGTATTCACATTCACTAAAACCTTTCTTAATTCATCAATGGTCTTTTTGAATTGTTCACCCAATGGAGAAAGGGTATTCATAAAATCGCCCAATAAACTTGTAGCGGGAGCTGTTCTAACGGTATCTCCATTGTGAAGGTAAGAAGTTGCATTTCCTAAAGTAATATAAATACTATTAGTCCCTAAAGGATTTTCTTGTATAGTAGCAATTGAATTTATAGGAATCTGATAATTATTATTCATTTTAATGGCTACACTGATCTCAGATAAGTTGGCATTTAAGTTTTCAATTTCAAAAACTGTACCTACTTGGTAGCCATTTACATAAACTGGGTTGGACACAATCAAACCTTTTGTGTCAGTATATTTTGCGTAAATAAAATTTCCGGATTTAAAAATGGTTTTACCTCTTAGAAAATTAAATCCAAGAACAATAATTGTAACAGCGATAACTGTTAAGGCACCCACTTTTGTTTCGTTAGATATACGCATTGTAATATTATATTCTTACAATGCAAATTTAACTAATAAACCCTGTATTATCTGCTGTCTTTAGCGCTTTTTTGTAATTCTAAAGAGGTCTTGTATCTTACCAAAGCTTTAGTAATAGCCTCGCAAATTTGATTTTGCCCCTCTTCGCTATTTAAATAGTCTTCTTCCTGAGGATTTGAGATAAATCCTGTTTCGATTAAAACAGCAGGCATTTTAACTGCTGCCAATACCCAAATCCCTTTTTGATCTCTTTGCCTTGCTTCACGGCTATTTCTGCCAGATTTTTGAAATTCATCTTCAATGGTTAATGCTAAACTAGCGGCTCTCTGAAAATATTGTTGGGTTAATAAACTTGCCATCATAGAACGAGTAGGGTCTTCCTCATTTAATTTCTTAATAGCTGCTTCAGATACAGAGTCTAATTTTTCAACTAATTCATCTACCATATCTTCTGCTACTCCTTTTCTTTGCTCTGTTTTCCCAACTCCATAAATATAAGTTTCTGTACCAAAAGCTGTGCTTGGTAAATAGGTTGTTTTATATTCAGGAACTTCTCTAGTTACTTTCTTCTTTTTACCTTTCTTTTTAACTGTGTATGTTTTAGTGGTGTACCCTACAATCTCTCTTACTTTCTTTCCCTGAGCAGAATTGGTATGAATACATACAAAAAGATCACCTTTCATTCTATTGGCGATTTCTGCTTTTTCAACTACGTTATCGAAAACGTCGGTTCTTCTTGTAAGCATCACTTCAACATCTGGTAAGGCTTCTTTTATAAATTGTTCCAATTTTAAAGAAATGGCTAGTGAAACAGCTGCTTCGGTTGAATATTTGCCATAAGCACCAGGATCTGATCCGCCATGACCTGGATCAATGACAATTCTATTAAGGCTTTTTGTTTGGGCTTGAATGCTGTTTTGGGTAAATAAAATGCATAAAAAGGCAATAATTACAATACGAAATGCTAAAATCAGTCTATTTTGCTTCATAATCAGTTGCTTAACGCTGTTTTACTTTATTTTTGCAGCTGTGATACATATAGTATACAAAACTAACGTAAAAAACACCTTGAATATTGTTAAAAAAACCATATTGATGGTATTAACAAGCTGTTTTTGTATTGTATTACAATCAGTTGCACAAAACACCCCAAAAATCTCAATTAAAGATACCGTAGTAGTAAAAAAAGATACCAATTTTAGAATTTCTAAAGATACCATGGATGCACCTGTAAGTTACAATGCGACAGACTCAGGTGTAATGGATCTAAAAACCAAAGTTTTCTATTTGTTTGGTAAAGCCAAAACAGTCTATAAGAGTTCTCAATTAGAAGCAGCCAATATTGTGTATGATCAACAAAGTCAAAATATCAAAGCTTTTGGCGCTAAAGACACTTCTGGCAATCCTTTAAGTAATCCGAAATTTACCGAAAAAGATATTGTAAGTTATAATGACTCTATCTATTTTAACATGAAAACGGGTAAGGGGTTAACCAAGAATACCAATTTTCAACAGGGGGAGATTTTTATTAATGCTACTGCGATGAAAAAAGTAAGTAAAGATGATGCTTTTGCATACAGAGCAAGATTCACTACCTGTAATTTAGATGAACCTCATTTTGCTTTTAGAACTAATAAATTGAAAATTGTAACCGATAAAATTGGTGTTTCTGGACCCACTTTTCCAGAGTTCGAAGGTGTGCCTTTCCCAATAGGTATACCATTTGGCATTTTCCCCTTAACAAAAGGTAGACATTCTGGAATGATGGCTCCGGCTTTTACAAGCAGTGAAGATTTTGGTTTGGGTTTTGAAGGTTTAGGATATTATAAAGTAATTAATGAGCATTTTGATGCTACATTAAGAGGTAATATTTATTCTTATGGTGGCTGGAATGCCAACTTGAATAGCAAGTATATTTTAAGGTATAAATACTTGGGAAATTTTAACTTGTCAATTCAAAATACCAGAGCATTAAACAGAAATACTTCCATTGCTGATGAATTTACTGGAGGTAGAACATATATGATCAACTGGTCACATTCAATGGATTCAAGAGCTAGACCAGGAACTACATTTTCTGCCAATGTTAATTTTGGAAGTACTAAATACAACAGAAATTTATTGAATAATCCTTATCAGAATTTTCAAAACCAAATAAGCTCATCTATCAGTTATAATAAGTCTTGGAATAATAAATACAATTTATCTGTTAACTTAAATCATAGTCAAAACAATAATTTAGGTTTGGTAAACTTACAATTACCCAATATCAATTTTAATGCTTTGACTATTTATCCATTTCAAAGTAAGGATCAAATTGGCGCTGGCAAATGGTATGAAAAAATTGGCATAGGGTATAATGGTAGCTTTCAAAACCAATTATCTTTCTATGATTCGGCATTTAACATGCAGAAATTATTAGATACGCTTCAATGGGGTGCGATGCATTCTATACCTATCAACGTATCTCTTCCATCATTAGGCCCGATTACTATTACACCTGGTGTAAGTTTTGAAGAAAAATGGTTTGGTCAAGAAATCATCAAGTCTTGGAATGCTTCAAAAAGAAAAGTAGATACTTTAATTAATAGAGGATTTTACAGAGCGCCAAAAGTTAGTTTTGGAGTAGGTACTGCTTCTAGAATTTTTGGAACCTATAAATTTAAAAATAGTAATATCAAGGCTATAAGGCATGAAGTTAGGCCAAATGTATCAGTGAATTACACACCTGATTTAGCATCTAGTTATCATTATACTACTCAAATTGACACAACAGGAAGAAGATATCGCTTCTCTAAATTTGATGGAGGAGCATTAGGATCTGCCTATTCTGAAGGTGCTTTTGGCGGTATGAGTTTTGGAATTGATAACTTATTGGAAATGAAAGTTAAAGACAAAACAGATACAAGTGCTGATGCTTTTAAGAAAGTAAAATTAATTGATGGATTTGGTTTTACATCTAGCTATAATATTTTGGCAGATAGTTTTGCATTAGGGAATTTTAATTTCTATGCTAGAACAACTTTGTTTAATAAGTTGAATATTAGTTCTACTTTCTCTTTAGATCCATATGCATCAGATAAACAAGGATTTAGGGTTAATAGATACGATGTTGATTTTAATAAATTAAAATTTGGTCATATAACTAATGGAGGTGTTTCTTTCTCAACATCATTCAAAAGCAAAGAAAAGAAAGAAGGTGCAGCTAGTTCAAAAGAAAAGAATATACCCATTGATCCTTTCTTAACACCAGATGAACAACAAAGACAATTGCAATATGTAAAAGCTAATCCGTCTG
Source organism: uncultured bacterium (assembly GCA_963923775.1). Taxonomy (GTDB): domain Bacteria; phylum Bacteroidota; class Bacteroidia; order Chitinophagales; family Chitinophagaceae; genus Sediminibacterium. The sequence goes on along the minus strand of CAWULX010000019.1, from coordinate 10,329 downwards.
AGTTTACCGATTTTGATATTCCTTGGACTTTAACAGTTTCTTATTCTTTTCAATTTAATAGAATTATGAAACCAGATTATTCTGGATTCAAAACACAAACTTATTCTACTTTAAATTTTAACGGAGATTTTAGTTTAACACCTAAATGGAAAATAGGAGGTACTGGTTACATAGATGTGGCTAAAGCTAATATTCAACAATTGAGTATGTTTATTACTAGAGAAATGCATTGCTGGCAATTAGCTATTAATGTTACTCCAATTGGTATTTATAGATCTTTTAGTATTACGGTTAATCCAAAATCTGGTATTTTAAGAGACCTTAGGATTAATAGAAGTAGAACTTTCTCTTCGGCTAGTTATTAGCCAAATAATGAGTTGCCATAATATCAAAAACCATTGTTTTTAAGCTATCTACTGTATGTCCTTCTGGATAGATAGCTGGTAGTATATCCATTTGAATCTTACCTGGAGTAAAATACATAGCAGGTTTTGCTGGAAGAATTTTTTTAGTATTTAATAAAACTACAGGTATAATAGGTTTATTGGTATCTATAGCTAATTTAAATGCCCCATTATGAAAAAATTTCAAAGGTTCTGATGTTCTATTTCTTGTTCCCTCAGGGTAAATTAACATGTCTAAACCCGTAGCTAAAACAACTTTCATATCTTCCATGCTTTTTCTTCTACTTTTCTCGTCTTTTCTGTCAACCAAAACAGTACCAAATGAATAGATTAAGCCAAATATGGGAATTTTAGAAAATGATTTTTTTGCAATGGTTTTATTGGCTCTTGGTAAAAAAGGGAAACTAACTGGTATATCAATTAAACTATTGTGATTACAAACTATTATAGCGTTGGTAGTTGTTTTATAGTGCTCTTTACCAGTAATAGAGAATCTACATCCTGAAAGAATGAGGAATGTGCCCATCCATAATTTAGATATTTGACGATGCCATCTTGTTTTTTGAGGTTCAGGTAAAATATAACAAATCAAATAAAACCAAACATATAAAAACATTGTACTTGCAAATACCAATAAGGCCCATAAGGCCAATGTTCTTGCTACAACTAATTTTAAAAATTTCATATATACAAATATAAGACAAACCTTTAAAGTGCCCAGTTTATAGGAGTTTTGTTATGGGATACTAAATAATCATTGGTGGCACTAAAATGCTTACATCCAAAAAAGCCGTTATGCGCGCTTAACGGAGATGGATGAGCTGCTTTTAATATTTTATGTTTTGTTGCATCAATTAATACTTGTTTTTGAATAGCAAAGTTTCCCCACAAAATAAAAACCAATCTAGTTTTTTCATTAGACAATAATTTTATGACATCATCAGTAAAATTCATCCAACCAATTTTAGAATGACTAGCAGGTTCATTTTCCCTCACTGTCATCACTGCATTTAACAATAAAACACCTTGTTTAGCCCAAGGGATAAGATTGCCAGTAGTGGGTATGGGTGTGCCTGTATCTGTTTTTAATTCTTTATATATATTTTGAAGAGATGGGGGGATTTTCATTCCATCAGGTACTGAAAAACTTAAGCCCATTGCTTGGCCAGGGTTATGATAAGGGTCTTGTCCAAGAATGACTACTTTCACATCCTCATAGTTGGATTGTTCAAAAGCATTAAAGATGAGTGAGCCTTTGGGATAAATTGTTTTATGCAAAGCTTTTTCTGTTTTGAGATGAGCAGCTATTTGTGCAAAATAGGGCTTTTCAAAAAATGGGGCCAAAACCTCTTTCCAACTAGGAGCAATTTGTACATTCATCTTAGTTGGTTTTAAATATTTTATAAGCTTCTTGAATTAACTTAAATCGGTTAATGGGCTTCTCCATATCAATGATTAAGTCTTTTCTAGGGATATTTTTTAAATCAGGAAGTCCCTTATAATCATGATGTATCTTCCACAAATTCTTGATCGCTATAAAACCAAAAGCAGGAATAAAGCTTAATTTGATTTTTAGGATCTTTATTTTATGTTGGTTAAAAGGTAAATTAGAAAGGTATTTAAAAAATTGAGTAACTAGATTTCTATACATTAAATCAATATCTTCCACTTTCTTGATGGAATTGGGTAGGGTACAGATACCTTCTTGAAGGTCTTTGTGAATATCATAAAGATCATTGGTTATTTGAATTATTCCTCCTAATTGATACCAAGCTTCATTTAATTCATTCGAAATAGGAAGATCAATATAATGTCTGCACATTAATAGGCTATATCCCCCTTTTCTTAAAGTAATATCTACAATTTCCTCCTTACTAATATTTTGATCAAATTGTTTCAAAGAGTCTTTCTGAGCTTGATGAACATTAGATAATGTTGCTTTATATTCATCAATATTTTTTACTCTTTTAAGCAGATTCAAATGTATGTCTACTAAAATTTTAGTTTCAAAAATAGTTGCTTTGGTATTAATGGGGTCATCGAATAATTGATCTAATGCTGTTTCGCTTATTAATTTCTGGTCAATAATATCATCATAAAGTCCAGTTAAGAGAAAATAATACTTATTAGATGTTCTTTCAAAATGGTTGGTATCTCTTCCCATTAAATTGGCAAATGGGTCATTGATAAAAACCTGCTGAACTCCTTGAAATCTTACTGCTTTTTTAATGGCTGATTTATCAAATACTCCTTTGTATTTGTTTTCTAATTCACCAATTATTTTATAAGTTTCTTTAGCAGACTTTGATAAGTTAAAAGCTGCTTTTATTACTTGAGCAATATTATGGTAGACAAACAGAATCATTGGGCCTAAATTAAATCAAATAATTGATTACTTCTGGCCTATTTAAAAGTAAAATGAAAGCTAATTACATTAGAATTTAAATCAGTTGTCTGTGTATAATGACCCATTCTAATTTCCATAGTGGATAAAAAACTGTCATTAAATCCATTAGGTGGTGCCATTCTTATATTGGCTCCAATAAAGTGACTATTAAAAGCAGCTGATGCATAGTTACTGGTATAATATTTATCAGACACATTATGTTGCGCATATGGAGCAAAATACTTGGTGGCAGATTGTGAATAGTACCTGTAAAATGGTGCTATTGAAAAGAATGGAGTGATTTTATAAGGCAATTCAAAACTTATGGTATTCGCAGTTAATCCCCAATCATCTGTATAGTATCTATAATAAGACCTTAAAATCACATTATCTCCAATAAAATAATTAAATCTAAATCCTATAGGAATTTTTGTTCTTGTGGAAGGTAGATTTTCTACTTTAACAGACATGTCTTTAAAGTATACTCTGTGAAAAGGTAATCCTAAATAACCATCTTGTTTTACTAAATCTAATAAAATAGCAAATTGTGCTTCTTTATTGATGATTTGATTATAAGTAAATGAACTAGTATAAGTATTTCTAGGGCTAGAGGGGATACTTGCTTCTACTGTGTTGTAATTAAAATAACCACCACCTGTACTTCTACTAGCATTTGTTTTAATTATATTTTGGTCATAAGGAGTAATTGCAGTAGAAGTAGTTGGAATTAATTCAGATGGGTAGATCAACTTTACTTTATCTAAATACGCAGAACCTTTTAATTGAAATTCACCCCCTAATTTATTTTTGAAGCCCAAATGTGCATCCAGTGCAAATGAGCTATAATTATATTCGTGTGATAAATAAGTTCCAGCTCCAAATTCAGTTCCTGTTTTTTCGTTTTCAACTGTCCAATTTAAGGAAGGGTAAACTCTGTTGCCATCTGGAGAAGAAGCTCCTGTTGCTGAAACATATCTTTGGGAAGCTGCTGTATGGTGATCTACTCCCAATCCAGCCAAAAATGTATGTTTTAAACCAGTTTGCCCGTATCCTACAATCTTTAATTCAAGCATGTTGGCAAAATCAATTACTTTTTCTGTACCAATGCCACCTGTAACTGCAGAATGATTTCCATCCTGGGTATAATAACTTGTTACCAAGTTTACTTCCTCTAATTTCAAAGGTCTTGCATTGTATTCAGATTTATAATGCTCGGCTACTTGACCATATGAGTTTAAAAATAATAAGTACAATCCTATTACTGTTAGCGATATTTTTTTCATCTAAATATTTTGTTCAATTGATTAATTACAACCACATCCTCCACCTGTTTTTCCGCCATTTGCACCAGCAGCACCTTCTTTATAAGCCATAAAGTTTAATTCATTTCTTTCCACTTTTCTTGTAGATAAAAACATTTCAGCATCGTTTAATTTGTTTTTCTGGTACTCTTTTACTGTTTCGCAAGAACTTGCTAAAAATAGAGAACCAATAGATGAAATGAATAAGTAAATCTTTTTCATAGTTGGTTAATTTAATTGAATATTTTTTGAAGTATATAAAACATTGTCATCATCAATAATGATGGCTTCAATATTGTTTATTTGATTGATCATATCTAAGCCAGCTGTGGTGCCCATAATCATAACAGGGGTTGCCATAGCGTCAGCAATTTCTGCATTTGAGCTAATAATAGTCACGCTTTTGATTCCTCTAATAGGTAGTCCTGTTTTTGGATTAATTGTATGAGAATATTTTTTCCCGTCAATGATGATGAATTTTTCATAATTACCTGATGTAGCAACTGCCAAATCGCTAATATTCATGTATGAGAAAATATCATTTTTGAATTCTGGATGTACAATACCTATTGTCCATTTTTCTCCACTTGGTTGTGTCCCCCAGGTTGTTAAATCACCTGAAGCATTCACCACACCGCTTTGAACGCCTGCTAATTTCATTTTATTTTTAGCCATCTCTGCAGCGTACCCTTTTCCAATGCCTCCAAATCCAATTCTCATTCCTTTTTCTTTTAAAAAAATGGTTTGTTCTGATTTATTGATGAGGATATTTTTATAATTGATTAATTGCACATTTTCTTTGGCTTGTTCTTTTGAGGGTAGACTAGTCATTGAGTTATCAAAATTCCATAAACTTTTATCTATGGATCCGTAAGAAATATCAAATGCTCCTTGAGTGACTGAAGATATTCTATTGGCCCTTTCTATTAATTCAATTATTTCTCCGCTAACCTTTGTTGGCTTTATGCCGGCGTTTGCATTAATTAAATTTGTTTCACTTTCGTTATTATAGGTAGTGAGTAATTTTTCAATTCTTTTAATTTCATTCACCCCAATTTGAATTTTTTCATTTGCCCATGTTTCATCATTAGCAACCACTGTTATTTCAAAGTGATTACCCATTAGCTTCATGGATTGTTTAAAAGATTCAAGTTGTTTCAAAGCCTTATTTTGAATTTTGAATAGTTGTTTTTAAATCTTCTAAGAAATCATTAATATTAGAGGGGTAGCCATCCCATTCTTTGATAACTTCTCCATTACTATTAGCAAGTATGGTTAATGGGAAGCTACCTTTAGTATTGTATTTGTCTGCTAAAGCATTGTTTAGTTGTTGTTGCTCTATTGAAAGTTGATTCTTTTTAGCTCTAGGGAAATCAGCATTTACAAGTACCAAATATTCATCCGCTATATTATTAAAAGCATCTGAAGCAAAAACGTCTTTATGTAATCTAATGCAAGGGCCACACCAATCTGATCCTGAAAAATTAATAATAATTAATTTGTGTTCTATTTTTGCTTTTTCAAAAGCTTGCTTGTAATTATAATTCCAATTTGGAGTATTGAAATTCATTATTAATAAAAGGGAAATTAAAAATTTCATTACAGTTTGTTATAATTGTTAATAAAGTTGATGAAATCTTTTTCGGATCTTAATTTTTTATTTTTCGAAGTATAGTTGGATATAAACTCTTTGTTAGGTAATAAATTGAACATTTCTTCTTGATCTAATTTCTTGAGTAATACCACACTATTTTCTGCTTTAATATAGTAGATGCTAAAAGGGGAGAACTTGTTTACTTTGATCGTTCCAAAAAGTGAATCTTTTTGAACTACATGATTTATGTATTGTTTTAACAACTGAATTTTTCCATCATTTAATACTTCTACAAATTGATAAGGTGCTAAATTGTTTTTTGTACCTGTAAAACCCTTCTCGATTGTTATAGTACTATTGTCTTCATTCTGTATAATTACTTTTTTAATAATGGATTTATCAGCTACTAATTCTTTTTCTTGTGGATCTAAATAATGAATCTGATCTGCATTGGTATTATACTTTACTTTTACTTTCCCAATTATTTTATTGCCTATGTCAAATATGGTTGCCATTTTCCAATCTTCTAATAAAAATGGGGAACCTCCAATATCAGTGTATCTTAAACTACTTGCTTTACCATCTCTGTCCATTACTCCATAAGGGTCAATATTCAAACTTAGATTTGCAGATTTTAAACTCATAGCTTCAGATGCACCAGAAGCTGCACTGTTTAAGCCTGATTGTGCAAATGAATAAATGCTTAAACAAATTAAAAAGAGGATGAAATGTAGTTTTTTCATTGAATACCTTTTCTCTAAAGTACGAAAAGGATAGTAGAATTAGTATTAATTATTTGTTATAATCTTTGCTAATCCTTGTTAGTAAAGGTTTTGGGGATATATGGATGGGCGGCTTCGTTTCACTACGCCGCCATCTTGAGTCCTCAAGTTTACTCAAAGCCTTTCAAAAGCAAACTTTGTTTGCTTTTGGCTTTTTTGCTTTTCGTCTGTTTACAAATGCAAGCATTTGACACAGCCTCAAAACAAAAAAGCCCGTCACTTTGTGACAGGCTTTGTGATTCGGATTGGATTCGAACCAATGACCTACTGCTTAGAAGGCAGTTGCTCTATCCAGCTGAGCTACCGAACCAGGAGCTTCCAATTGGAGGTGCAAAATAAAGATAATTTGACCTTAATTCAAAGAAAATGAGCTTTAAATCAGTCAGTTGCCATTAAATCTCTAATTACCACACTTGCAGCAGTACATCCAAACATTGCTGGCATATAGCTTAAAGTGCCAATGATAGATTTTTTAGGATAAGCTTTTTCTGTGACAATGATCTTGTCTTGATCGGCTTTTTCTGGGCTAAAAACCACTTTCAAGCCCTTTTTGATGCCTAAATTCTGAAGTCGTTTACGAACATATCTAGCCAAATTACAAATTTCGGTTTTAGAGATATCTGTAACTCGTATTTTTGAAGGATCTACTTTCCCACCTGCCCCCATAGAACTTACTATTGGTATTTTTCTGTCTAAACAACCTTTGATCAAGAATACTTTTGCAGATAATGTGTCAATACAATCAACTACGTAATCCCATTGGGTACTTTCTAATAAATTTTTAGTGATTTCGTCTTTAATGAAAACTTCATTCACTGTTAGGTCTAATGATGGATTAATATCTTTTAATCTTTGAGCTAATACTTGTGCTTTGGGTAATCCAGCTGTTGAATGTAATGCCGGAATTTGTCTATTAATATTGCTTTTATCAACGGTATCATTATCAACGATGGTCATTTTGCCTACACCTGCTCTAGCAATCATTTCTGCGCATATTCCACCAACCCCTCCTAGACCAATAACTAAAACATTTTTACCCATTAATTTGGTAATAGTTTCATCGCCTAACATCAATTGTGTTCTACTCATCCAATATGGTATCATAATGTATATTTGTGGTGCAAAATTCATTAAAGCTATGTCTATATCAAAAATTATTTCCTCTTTTCTATTATTCATTTCTGTACAGACTTTTGCACAAGATCCTATTCAAATGATTACTGAGCAAAAGGGGGTGAGTATAAGAGGGCTTTCTATACCTAATGAGCGAGTAGTTTGGGCAAGTGGTTCAAAGGGTATGGTAGCTAAATCTATGGATGGTGGAATGCATTTTAATTGGATGCAAGTAAAAGATTATGAATCGAGAGATTTTAGAGCAATTCATGCTTTTAATGAACTTGAAGCTATTATTGTAGCAGTAGCATCTCCAGGTATAATTTTGAAAACAAAAGATGGTGGTAAATCTTGGTTTAAAGTTTATGAAAACCTAGATACAGCAATTTTTTTAGATGCCATATCATTTAAAGATACTCAACATGGCATGGTCATTGGAGACCCTATTCATCAAAAAATTGTTTTGTTGGAAACTAAAAATAGAGGTGATCATTGGGAAAAAGTTAATGAGAATTTTTTTAAATCTTTTGTAAAAGAAGGAGAATCATTTTTTGCTTCAAGTAGTACTAATTTAACTTTTGATATTGAAAAGGTATTTTTTGTTTCTGGAGGAGTCTATAGCAGGTTTTGGGTTAATGGACATGCCTCCCAAATTCCCATACTTCAAGGCAAACAATCTACTGGAGCTAATAGTATGGCTATTTCACCCAATAAAAATCACATTGCAATTGTGGGCGGAGATTTTACTAAAGATCAGTTTAAAGAGTTAAATTTCGTAAGATTAGATAGAATTATACATCCACATTCAGAAAATAAGTCTAATAGAAAAAGGCATTATTTTTGGAAAATTCATCAAAAAATGGGAAACCCAAATGGATATAAATCTTGTGTACAGTATATTACCAATAAAGAATTAATTGTTTGTGGCACAAGTGGGGTTGATTATTCTAGAAATGGAGGATATAGCTGGACAAAAATTTCTGATCAATCTTTTCATGTATTGAAAAAAATACCTACATCTCGCAAGATTATATTGGCAGGTTCAGGTGGGAAAATTGCATTACTAAATTTGGATAAACCTTAAACAAACTTTATTAATTAGGAAAAAAATGGTTTCTGAATATTTTCTAATAATAAGTTTTGCTATCTTAGATCTAAGATGAAAAAGTTCCAAGCGATCATATCATTTGAAATGGACGAAGAATTTATGTCTTTTGTTCCGCCTCATAGAACCTATATTAATTATTTGTTGAATAAGGGGATCATTGACAGCTACGCGGTTAGCATGGAAACACAACAGTCTTGGATTACCTTAAATGCACTTACCAAAGCAGAAGCATCTGATATACTCGATAAATCGCCCTTATCAAAGTACTGGAATTATGAAATTGTAGAGCTTTTTGTATATGACAGTCAATCTTCAAGACTGCCTGCAGTTCAATTAAATTAATTCCTATTTTTTTTGGAGGTTTAAATTCCTACCCTTATTTTTGCACTCCTCAAAAGGGAAATGGGAGCATAGCTCAGTTGGTTTAGAGCACCTCGTTTACACCGAGGGGGTCCGCGGTTCGAACCCGTGTGCTCCCACCCATTAAAGTCCTCAACTTAAGTTGGGGACTTTTTTTATTCAAATTAGGCTAAGTTTGTTCTATGCAAGTATTTAAAAATCAAAGTAAAATCATCATTACCTGTAATAAATGGTTAGCACCAGCTTTAAGAAATGAAGTGATTGCTTTGGGTTTTGATATTAATAGAGTTTTTCAAACTGGTGTAGAATTGACAGGTAATGTAAATGATTGTATCAAATTGAACATGAATTTGAGAACAGCCAGTCAAGTAATGTACTCCTTAAAAGCATTTATTTGTAAAGATCCTGATGAATTATACCACCAATCATTAAATATTCATTGGGAGAAAATGATTCAACCTGATGGTTATTTTTCAGTTATTAGTAATGTCTTTAATCCAACCATAAATACCAATTTGTTTGCCAATCTTAGGGTGAAAGATGCGATTGTAGATAGAATTAGAAAAGCAACCAATAAAAGACCAACCACTGGTTCTGAATTATCCGGTGCTGTAGTGTATTTATTTTGGAAAAATGATGAGGCAGAATTATTTCTTGATACTTCTGGCCCATCACTTGCTAGACATGGATATAGAAAATTACCAGGTAAAGCACCCATGTTAGAAGCTTTGGCTGCTGCGACTATTTTATCTACAAAGTGGGATAGATTTACACCTTTTATTAATCCAATGTGTGGTTCAGGTACATTAGCTATTGAAGCAGCTTTAATAGCTACTAAATGTGCACCAGGATTAATTAGAGATAATTATGCGTTCATGCATTTACTAGGATATGATGTAACTATTTATGAACAAGAAAGAGCAATATTGGAAAGGCAAGTAAGAGCATTACCTTCTTTAAAGATTATTGCATCTGACTTGAGTAAAGAAGCCATTAAAGTGGCTAAAATAAATGCTACTGCTGCAGGAGTGGAAGAATTAATTGATTTTCAAGTGTGCGATTTTGAATCGACGAGTTTACCTGAAAATATGAATGGGGCAATACTGATGTTTAATCCAGAATATGGTGAAAGATTAGGAGATGAAATAGAATTAGAAAAGACTTATTCGAGGATGGGAGATTTCTTAAAAAATAAATGTAAAGGAGCAACAGGTTATATATTTACCGGTAATTTAGAATTGGCTAAAAAAATAAGATTAAAGCCAAGTAGAAGAATTGAGT
>CAWULX010000018.1:0-15108 GCA_963923775.1 uncultured bacterium | reverse complement strand
GCATCCATCATTTCAAAAATAGGATCTTCCTTGGGCTCTGTAGAACAAGACACTATACTTGAAATAGCCAATAAGGCAAAAACGGATAAATATATATTTTTCAACCTTGGCTTCATCTTATTTTTTATTCGTTTTTAATAAAACTGGATAGTCATCATTTCGAATAAACAATATTTGATTGTTTGATTTACCAGGCAAACTCAAAATATCTTTTACCTGACCAGTAATGGACAATCCTGATTTTTTATCTTCTACTTCCTTAAAATGTTTCTTTCCATCATTCATTAATACCAATCCATAATTGGCATCTAATCTTCCAAACTGTGGCATGAATCCAAATAAATTGCCGCCCATAATTAGATCCATTTGTTGGTCTCCATTAATATCATAAGGAAGTATAGCATTCAAAGAAGAGAACTGTACATCCCTAGGCAACTCTTGTACCTCAAATTGTCCACCACCCTTATTCCAAGCAATGATGGAGCTGCAGTAATTATAAGTTTTCACCACCGCTTTCTCTACCGCTTCAGGCTTAAATAATTCTTGGAAAGATTTTTTAGCATATACCTCGTAATTCAAATTCTCTTTTTTCAATAATGGTATTTGTTCTTGCATTTCTGCTTTTAAAAATACTGGCACATCTCTTCCATCTACTGTTCTAGTTAAAATTTTATCCAAGCTTTCATTACCATCAAAATCATTCATCCATAATTTAACAGGTGCTTCAGGAGTTGGTTTTAAATAACCATTCTTTCCCATATTGCCCAGCACCAAATCTTTTAAACCGTCACCATTTAAATCCACTACTTGAACAGCTTGCCACCATCCAAACAAATTATTTAAATTGGTTTTTTCTTCAACAAATTTCCCAGCCTTGTAAGAGAATACAACAGGATACATGTAATCTCCAACAACCACTAATTGATTTCCTTGCTTTCCTAAAACAGTATTCCATTGAGCACTTGTTACCATACCTAATTGAGCAAATGCCGGCGCAATGGTGGTAGTTTGATCTGTATATTTTCCCTTACCATTATTTACATAAAGTGCACTTGCTGGTGTTACACCGTATTTTAATGGTGTATTTCTAGCCCCTACAAAAACATCCATATCACCATCACCATCAAAATCCATTGGGACCATCACACCTGTATTAAAACCAAATGCTGGAAAGGCATTTTCTAGATAACTAAAATTTGCTTTACCATCATTCAAGAATAATCTATGGTTTAATAATCCGCTTTCTTTTAGTTTGTGATTCCCTCCCGCACCAACTAATAAATCCATATCCTTGTCTCCATCGGCATCATAAAAAACAGCTGCCACATCTTCCATTTCATTGAATGGTTGAAAAGCAGCTTGCGGTTTTTTAACAAATGCTCCAGAAGCATTCTGCAAATAAATGGCCCCTCCTTTTTCATTGGCACCTCCAATAAATACATCCACTAAACCATCCCCATTCAAATCTGCACTAGCAGCTTTGGGTCCTTCTTGTGACAATACTCTTGGAATAATTCTTTCTGCGTAAAAATCTACATGGTCATCTTCTTCATGTCTATCAAAATTTGCAGCTACCTGTGTTAACAATGAACTTACTTTAACTTCATTTATGACAAAAGGCTTTGCTTCCATCGTAGACTGACTAAACACATATACTGAATCTACTTTTTTAATAGTAGACTTAGAAACTGTAGCATTAGGCCAAATAATTTTAATTGAATCTATTGTGGTAGCCAAGCCTATACCAAATATTTGTTTATAATCTACAGATGATTGGAAACCTCTTGCAGGAATTACTTCTTTGCTTAAAATTTGGTCTTTGATGTATACATTAATCTTTGCACCCACTGCATTCATATTAGCACCCACTCCTTTTAATTGCACCCCTAGATAATGGTTTTTATTTTTCTCCCTACTCTTATTTTTAAACACAAAGCTGGGCATATTATTATTGCTTACTACCATATCCAAATCTCCATCATTGTCTAAATCACCATAAGCAGCGCCATTTGAGAAGCTGGGTATATCCAATCCCCAATCCTTTGCTTTTTCTTTAAATGTTAGGTCACCATTATTGTGATACATTTTATTCGCTATAGGCTGAGAACTCATTTTGTCAATGATAGAACTAATCTCGTCTTTCTTTCCTGTCAATACCATTTTTTGAATCATGGTATTGGCAAAGAAGTCAATAAAATCTTGATTGGTTAGATCCCTGTATATGCCATTGCTTACATAAATATCATTTAAGCCATCATTGTCTGCATCAAAAATCATTTCTCCCCAACTCCAATCACTTGCTTCAACACCTGCTATATGAGATATCTCTTTATACTTACCATTCTTATTATTTAACTGTAAGCTATTATGCATAAACTGATGGTAAAAACCACTAGATACCTTTAAACGATAGATATCAATATTATCAAATGAAGTAGTGGTCTTTAAACGATAATCATTATCTGGTAACATTTCTGTAGTGAAGATATCTGGATAACCATCGTTGTTGATATCCGCCATATCTGTACCCATGGAAGCTATACTATTATGTTCTGTATAATTTTCAATTTCATCTTTAAAAGTTCCATTTTTTTGATTGATGTATAAATAATCTCTTTCAAAAAAATCATTTGACACATATACATCTGGCCAAGCGTCTCCGTTTACATCTCCAATGGTTACTCCTAATCCAAAGCTTATTAATGAACCATGTATACCAGCTTTAGCAGATACTTCTTCAAAATGTCCATTGTTGTTTTGATATAAATGATCTCCACCCCCTTTTAAGAAATCCGCCACTTTTGCATTCTCTGCTCTTGTATCTCGCGCATTTCCATAATTTAATGTGTTTACTGGAATAGGACTATTGTTAACCATAAAACAATCCAAGTCTCCATCCATATCATAATCAAAGAAAGATGCATGTGTGGTGTATCCATCATTATCTAACCCATAAGATGCAGCAGCTTCTGTAAATGTTAAGTTATGGTTATTGATAAATAATTGATTTTTTCTAAGAGATGCATCCATCATATTGCCAGCATTGGCAACATAAATATCCAACCAACCATCATTATTAATATCCACCATTGTCACTCCTGTACTCCATTGTTTCTTTGAGCCAAAACCAGCTTTAGTAGAAATATCTTCAAATTTAAAATCGCCTTTGTTTAAAAATAACTTGTTCGCACCTTGATTGGCGGTAAAAAATACATCAGCCAATCCATCATTATTAATATCCCCAATTCCAACACCTGCTCCATTATAAAAATTACGGTACTTGAAAATATTAGCATCTTTATCATCCACCACTGTATTGGTAAATGCAATACCAGAGTCGTCTACTTTTTCAAATAAAACATCTTTACCCTTGGTACTACACCCATTCAAGATAATACCAGCAAATAACAAGTATGTAAGATTTTTTAAAGTCATATTAGCAAATTTGGAAAGCGTAAAATTACAACAAAAAAAGCCCCCCGATTACTCGGAGGGCTATTATAATAATTAGATTAACTAAATATTAGTAACCGAAGTTTTGCTTCAAATTAGGGTTTGAAGAAACAGCTTGGTTAGGCACAGGGTATACAACTCTGAACGCATCAGATTTAGCAGATCTTTCGATCACAGGATCATTGAACTTACCAAAACGGATTAAGTCAGGTCTTCTTACTGCTTCTAAGTATAATTCACGACCTCTTTCAGCTAAGATATCGTTTAATGTAACTGCAGTCAATGCTTTTGCACCAGAACGAGCTCTGATAGCATTTACGATTGATAAAGCAGTTTCACCACCAGTTGCAGTTGCACCTCTTAAGATAGCTTCAGCTTTCATTAAAGCAGCATCAGAGTAACGCATTAAAACGAATTCGTTTTCATCGTTAAAGCCCATTTGATCTGCTCTTAATGGGTACTTCATTGTTCTAATACCTTTTGATTCAGTAGAGAAGAATAAAGAAACATCTGAAGTGAATACTAATGGAGAACCAGAACGGTCTTTCACTTGTACTTTCACGCCATTATCATATTTGTATTGTTGACCAGCTAAGAAACCAGCATTGAAACCAGACTTTTCAGTCATATTTGGTAAAGCTGAATACTTTCTCTTGTCACCATCTTCAAATGAATTGTAGAAATCAGATGTTGTAGTGAAACCATTCCAACCAGAGAATGCTTGGTTGTAGTGAGTTCCCATACCAGTAGCCCAAGTTACATCTGTTGTACCACCAGTTTGAGTTGCTTTACCAGGACCATTTGTTGCTCTTGATAAGATGATTTCAGTTGAAGCAGTATAGTTATCCCACTTAAAGTTATCCCAATAGTCTGTAGATAATTTGAATTTACCACTTGCTGTGATCGCATCTACTAATGTTACTACAGCATTCATATCTGCAGCATCAAAAGTGTAAGGACCAGCTGGAGCAGTTGGAGCTGCTTTATAAACAGCTTTGTTTAATAATAAACGAGCTTTTAAGAATTGAGCAGCTTGCTTATTTGCTTTGTGCATATCAGCGCCAGAACCAAAAGTTGGTAAAGCAGCGATAGCAGCATCTAAGTCAGCAATGATCCAATCAAAAGCTTGTGCTCTAGTTTTAACTTCTGGTATATCATCTGGACCTGCAGCTGCAGAACGATAAGGAACTTGACCAAATAAGTCCATTACTTGAGAAGCAAAATAAGCTCTTAAGAATTGACCTTGTGCTTTTTCAGCACCAGTACCAGTCTCAGCAACTAATGTTGCTTGGAATAATGCACCGTTTAATTGGTTCCAAGTATCATATAATTGGTTGTGTGCACCATCTACAGCGTGTAAATGGATTTTTCTCCAAGTACCGAAGTCATCCCAGTCAGTACCACGAGTTGGTCCTAATAATTCGTCTGTAGAATGTTCTTGGAAAGCGAACCAGTTACCTTGGCTAGCTAAACCATTCAATGAACCATATACAGAAGCTAAGTCGGCCTTAGATGTACCGCTAGAAGCAGCTGCGATAGATTTAGAACCAAACACTTTCTCGTCCAATTTAGAACAAGAAACCGCTCCTAATGTTACTGCGATGGCAGTAGCGTAGATGGCTGTTTGTTTGATAAAATTATTTTTCATGTGTATTAGTTATTTATGAAATTAAAAACGAGCGTTGATACCGAAAGTGATAGTTCTTGCTCTTGGAGTTGCTGTGTAGTCAAATCCACGAGAAGGTACACCGTTTCTAGACTTATCTACGTTCACCTCTGGATCTAAACCAGAATATTTAGTGAACAATGCTAAGTTTTGACCAGATAATGTCAAGTTCAATCCTTTAATGAAAGAACCTTTCTTAACATCAACTGCATAACTTAAGCTAGCATTACCTAAACGGATATAATCACCTTTTTCTAAGAAACGAGTTGATACGTTACCTGGGTTGATTGAATTCTCAATACTGTAAACAACATCTCTTGTTACGTTATGCGCTGTTTTCAAGCTACCTTTTAACAATAATGCATTAGCAGTATTGTTGTACAAGTAGAATCCAGTAACTGCGTTAAAGAATACACTAGCTGTTAATTTTTTGTAAGAGAAGCTGTTTGTTAAACCAGCATTAAATGTTGGTAAAGCACTTCCTTGTAATTGGTCTTTAGCACCGTTTGCGTAAACACCGTTTCCATAAGCATCAAATCTTAAGAAAGTAGGCATTACGAAAGTGAATAAAGGATATCCGTCACGAATTGTTTGTGCATAAGCACCAGACAAACCTTGACCAGATACTTCACCAGTATTAACTACTGTAGAACCAAATCCTTCTACTCTGTTCTTTAAGAAAGACATGTTGTAAGCAACATCCCATCCAAAAGCACCTTTGTATGCAGGACGAACTAATTGATAATCTAAGCTAACTTCAAAACCAGTGTTTTTAACATTACCTGGTAAGTTTACCCAACGATCTGCAGATGCAGCTGGTTGAGGATAGCTAATTAAGAATAATAAATCTTTAGTAGACTTATCGAAGTAATCAACACTACCGTTTAATCTTCCGTTGAACATTGCGAAATCAATACCTGCACCAGCAGTTGTTGTAGTTTCCCATTTCAAGTTAGGATTAGAGTTAGTGATAGTTGGATTACCACCGTTAAAGTCAGCTTGTTTTAAAGCTAAAGAAGCATAAGCAGGGAACTCTTGGTTACCAGTTACACCATAGTTTAATCTAACATCGAAGTTAGAGAAGATATTACCCAAAGTTTTTTGAGCAAATCCTTCTTCTAATACTCTCCATTTGAAACCAAATGCAGGGAAAGTACCGTATTTGTGACCAGTACTAAACTTAGAAGATCCATCAATTCTCGCTAAAGCAGAGAAGATGTATTTATCTTTCATAGTGTAGTTTACACGAGAGAAATAAGATTGTAATTCTACTTGTGTACTATCACCATATACTGCTGTAGAACCACCTTGGTATGAAGCCCAGTTAGTGCTTAAAGTTGTAGCACCAGTTGCGCCCCATCTTTGAGATGCTCTATAGTAGTCAGTTGTTTTTTGATAAGAGAAGGCAGCTAAAGCTTGTAAGCTATTACCATTCTTAAATGTTTTGTCATAGTTCAAAGTATGTTCTAACAATGCACTATTTTGATTTAAGAATTGTTGCGCTGCTCTACCACGACCTAACAATGCACTGTTTTGGTATTGTAAGTTACGGATAGAGATATTACCTTGGCTATATGCAGAACCTAAACGAGGATCAACAAAAGTTAAACGCTCAGTTGCACCGTTCTCCACACCATAGATTACTTTGTAAGATAAATTATCAGAAAGTTTGTAAGTTAAAGAGATATTAGTCAACAATTTGTTGTAAGTATCTTTATCATTGAAACCTTCTAAGATTGCAACAGGGTTTCTGTTACCATCTTGGTTATCAAACCAAGTACCGTTTGGAGCGTATACAGGGAAAGTTGGGTTATAAGAAATCATAGCACCAATCAAAGAACCTTGATAACCTGCGTTATTAGTTACTTGAGCATAGCTATTTTTAACTTGAGATTGGTTTACAGTTAAATCTAACTTTAACTTAGAAGTTAATTGATTAGAATATTTCAAACCAAATGTCATTCTCTTTAAACCTTGAGTTTTGATGATACCTTGTTGGTCATCAAAAGATCCGTTTAATTTTAAAGAAGACTTAGAATTTGAATAACCCCAACCTAAGTTGTAAGATTGAGATACTGCAGTTTGGAAGATTTGATCTTGCCAATCAGTATTGTAACCTTTATCGTTACCACCTACACCAGAAACATCAATACCAGCATCTTGTAAAGTTTTCTTGATACCATACATGAATTCTTGTGGACTAGCTAAATCATAACGCTTAGCAGTTGTAGAAACTGATGTAGTAGCATTGAAAGTTAAGCTAGGCTTACCTTTACCAGACTTAGTAGTAATTAATACAACACCATTCGCACCTCTAGCACCATAAATTGCTGCAGAAGACGCATCTTTTAAGATTGAGATGTTCTCGATGTCGTTAGGGTTAATGAAAGATAATGGGTTTCTAGCTGTTGTAGAACCTTCAACAGAAATACCAGTACCAGTCATTCCACCACCGTATAAAGGCACACCATCAACCACATATAATGGGTTGTTGTTACTTCTTACAGAAGAAGTACCTCTAATAGTAATGTTAACAGCACCACCTGGTTCACCAGAGTTGTTAGTAACGTTAACACCAGCAGTACGACCTTGTAATAATTGCTCAGGAGAAGAAATTACACCTTTGTTAAAAGATTTTTCTCCTAATGATACAACCGCGCCAGTCGCGTCTTTTACTTTACGTGTACCATAACCTACAACCACCACTTCATTTAATTGAGTGCTAGTTTGGTTTAATGATACAGTAACAGTACCGTTTGCATCTACTTCTTTAGATGAATAACCTACAGAAGAGACAACTAATTTTGCTACAGAAGAAGGTACAGTAATAGCAAAAGATCCATCAGCTGCAGTTTTTGCACCTGTGAAAGTTCCTTTAGCAACAACAGAAGCTGCTGCAACTGGAGAACCATCTTTTGCATCTAAAACCTTACCTGTAACTGTTTTGTTCTGAGCTTGTGCATTCAATGCGATCAAGCCAATGAACAGTCCTAAAATTGAGGACTTAACAATTTTAAAATTCATAATTGGCAGTTTATTGGTTTATTAAGCGTGTACAAAATACACTAATTTGATACTCCACCAATTTTTTGTTAAATAATTTTTAACTTTTTTTCCAAAATAGCAAACAATCGTTAGTGTAAATGGGCATTTAATAGTTTCGAAATGTGCTAAAACCCTTGACTATAAAGGATTCTAAGTTTTAGGATTCATTGAAGAATTATAGAAAAAATAGTTAAAAACTATGCCTAATCAAAAAATATCAAACGATTGCGAAAAAATTTGTGAAACATTTACTTATTTTTACTCCTTCAAATGATTGCTTATGACCAATACTACACTCAAATTGTTAGCCCAACAATTACAGCTAAGTATCTCTACTGTTTCTCGTGCATTAAAAGATCATCCAGATATTTCAGCAGCTACAAAAGCAAAAGTGCACGCATTAGCTAATAGTTTAGATTATGAACCCAATGCATATGCCATTCAATTGAGAACACAGAGTAGTAAAATATTTGGTGTGATAGTCCCTGCTATTTCCAATTTGTTTTATGATAGTTTTATTGCAGCAGTAGAAGAAGAAAGTAGAAAGAATGGATATGCATTAATGATTTTACAATCAAGTAATCAACCAGAGATTGAATTAGATAACTTAAAAATATTTAGACAGAATAGAGTTTCAGGTGTATTTGCTTGTTTATCTGCTAATGCAGAAAACTTGGATACTTATCAAAAGATGACTGAGAAAGAAATACCAGTAGTCTTTTTTGATATTGTGCCTAAGGAAAATAAATTCACTAAAGTAAGAATGGCTGATGAACGTTGTGCGATTATTGCTGCAGAAGAAATCATAAAAAGAAATGCCAAAAAAGTATTAGCCATTTTTGGTGACGCTGGTTTATCCATTAGTCAAAAAAGAAAGAATGCATTTCAAAGTTTTATGGAAACCTATGCTCCAAAAGTACATTGCACTTATGTAAACGCTTCTAGCTCTGCTGAAGCAGAAGAATTATTTAGAAAACAATATGGGAAAACACAAAAACCTGATACTGTTTTTGCCATGACGGATGAAGTATTAATAGGCATTATGAAAGCTGTGCAGGCATTAGAAATAAAAGTACCCTCTCAATTAGGAGTGATAGGAATTAGCAATGGCTTCATTCCCAATTTATACCACCCTAAAATTAGTTATGTTGAAACCAGCGGTTATGAATTAGGCAAACTAGCTTTTGTTCAAATGATGGCTAATATGAAAGGAGGTAAAACACTCACAGAATTAACAGTGGAAGTTAAGTTTGTTCCGGGGGAATCTATGTAAAAATTATTACCACCTTACTATGTTTAGAAAGTATAAAGCATTTGTTTTTGATTTAAATGGCACTATGGTAAATGATATGCCCTATCATATCAAAGCATGGCATCATCAAATTATACAACTTGGAGGAGACCTTACTTTAGAACAAATGAAACATCAGTGTTATGGAAAAAATGATGAATTATTAGAAAGGGTTTTCCCAGGTAAATTTAGTTTAGCAGAAAGAATTAAAATTGGTAACAATAAAGAAGCTATTTATAGAATTGAATTCAAACCATTTTTACATTTAATCGATGGACTAGGTGCATTTTTAAAAAGGGCACATGAAGCTAACATTAAAATGGCCATTGGCTCTGCAGCTATTACAGATAATATCAATTTCGTAATTCAGAATATGCAAATTGAACATTATTTTGATGCAATTATTAGTGCCAACGATGTTGAAAAAAGCAAGCCTCATCCAGAGACCTTTTTAAAATGTGCGGCTGCATTAGGTATTGATCCTGCATATTGCTTGGTTTTTGAAGACACGCCTAAAGGTGTTGAATGTGCTTTGAATGCGGGCATGCAAGCTGTAGTAATTTTAGGAGAACATGAAGTGGAAGAATTTGAACAGTACGAAAACGTTATTCATTTTGTCAAAGATTACCAAGGACTAGAAAAGCTGCTATCAAACTAATTTATTTACCATCTTATGATCGAAAAGACAATCTCTTGATAATTATCTCTTTCGTATAATACCGCAATTTTTCTTTTACTTATTTTGATGATATCAGCATAGGCGGTAAAATCATTTTTCATTTTTTGAAGATCTGTGGTTTGGTCTATCAAAACTTTCTTTTTCCAATGAAGCCCTTCGTCAAAACTAATTTGCAAGCTTAAATTGTTTCTATAGATGGTATCGGATGCATTAACAAATGCCAAAATAACTTTCCCTCTTTTATTTCCAATGGGTAAGATTGCACCCTCACAAATTGGATCTGGCAATTGATTTTCATAAAAAGCTTCTTCAAAATGAGCTCCACCATCATTACTATACGCTACAATTCTAGACCTTGTATTGCCCTGTTGATTTCTTGCATTCATAATTAATCTATCCTTACTTATAAAAGCAGCAGTGACTTCATTACTCCCTTCCAATTGGAGTGAATTGGATACTTGAAAAGTTTTCCCGTGATCATCCGTATAATATCCATGAGACTGATAATCTTTGAAATTGTTTTTAGGTGCTCCTACAGAATGATTCGCAGCTATAAAAATTCTTCCTTTGTATTTACCCTCTAGACTTTGAGTGGCATGACCAGGCGTATTGGCATAGGTTCTCCAATCTTCTTTGTTGCTATACACTCTTCCTTCTATTTCTCCATTGGGAAAATGTACCTGATTGGTAATATTTACAGGGCTAGACCAGCTTTCTCCTTCGTCGGTAGAACTAATATACCAAACCTCTCTAATGCCCTTGCCTTCTCTTAATTGTCTTTCATTAACATTGCCAGTATTGTAAAATAAAAAGATTTTACCTTGAGGATATTGAACATCCATTAAATCCACTACAGGTGCAGCGTTGCCAGCTTGTAGGTTTCCAAAACTAACCAACTTAGTTAAACTAGACCAATGAGCGCCTCCATCTATGCTTGTTTTCATTACAATATTCACGTGACCAAAATCTGCTGCACCATTCACTCTACCTTCTGCAAAAGCAATAATTTTTTTACTAGGCAATTGAATAATAGATGGGATTCTAAAACTAGCATAGCCCTCCTTTCCTGAAACAAAAACGGGCACTTTATTTTGCGAATAAAGAGATGAAATAGATAGCAGCAATAATAAGAAAGGAAAAAAATTCTTGATCATGCTTTCATTATTTACCAATACAGAATTTAGAAAAAATAAAATCTAATTGATCTTCATTGGTGATTTGACCAGTAATAGTACCTAGATAATGTAAAGCCTGTCTTATATCTAAAGCTAATAAATCACCTGTAACTTCATTCTCCAATCCAACAGATACATCATTCAAAGCGTATAATAATCTTTTTAAAGATTCTACATGTCTTGCATTGGTAATAATGGTGCCTTCTTTATTTAATCCGGTACCCACTGCTTTTTGAGTTAAAACATTTTTAAGCGCTTCAATATTTTCTTGATTCTTTGCAGCAATAGATATTACTCCATTCATAAAAGTTTCATTCAAAATGGATCTATCTTTTAATTGATCAATCTTATTAGCCACTAAGATTAATTTATCGGCATTCACTTCTTTGGTCCATTGACCAATTTGTTCATGTGAACTTTGATTGATATCAAATAAAGCAATCACTATATCTGCCGCTTCAATTTTTTCTCTGCTCTTCTCAATACCCATTTGCTCAATACTATCTTCTGTATTGGATCTAATTCCAGCGGTATCTATTAATTTGTAAATGATGCCATCTATATTTAAATACTCTTCTACAGTATCTCTGGTGGTACCTGGAATATCGCTTACCAAGGCCCTGTTTTCATTTAACAATGCATTCAGCAAAGTTGATTTACCTGCATTAGGCTTGCCCACAATAGCAACCTGAACGCCATTCTTTATCACATTCCCTAATTTAAAAGAATCTAATAATGCCTGTGTTTTTTCTTGTAACTGATGTACTAGTACTTCAAGTTCTTTTTTGTTGGCGAATGCAACATCTTCTTGTGAAAAATCTAATTCTAATTCAATTAATGCAGAAAACTTAATTAATTTTTCTCGCATTAATTGTAAGTCGTTAGAAAAGCCCCCTTTTAAATTATATAGGGCAGTTTTTCTGGCTGCTTCAGTATTACTTGCAATTAAATCTGCTACGGCTTCTGCCTGTGTTAAATCTAATTTGCCATTTAAAAATGCTCTTTGAGTAAACTCACCAGGCTTTGCCATTCTTGCACCATGCTGCATAAATAATTGTAAAACCAAGTCTTGAATATGTGGCGAACCATGACAAGATATTTCAACCACTTCTTCTCCGGTATAAGATTTTGGTGCACGATAAATAGTAGCTACTACTTCGTCAATTACATGAACACCATTCAATAATTTTCCAAAATGAACAGTATGTGATGGAGATGTGAGAATTGATTTCTTAGAGAATACCTTGCTTGTGATGTCAATTGCTTTTTCTCCACTTAATCTTATTACAGCAATGGCTCCCAAACCTGGGGCAGTTGCCAAAGCAACAATAGTATCATTCCATGTACTCAAATTCTCACGCATAAGGCAAAGATAATTGCAATTGACGGGAATAAAAGGACTCATCCAAAAAAGCACAAAAACAAAAATGCCAACCTTTAGAGGCTGGCATTTTAATATAAATAGTTGTAAAACTAGTCTTCAGAAACTTGGAATACAATTGCTTGTCTATGGCGATAAATTACATTACGACCATTTTGAACAGCTGGCTTCCATTTTGGACCTCTAGAAATTACACGTACAGCTTCATCCTTAGTGCCATAACCAGGATCGTTCTCAGCTCTTACGTCACTGATAGAACCATCTCTAGCCACAACGAATGATACTACTACAGAGTATTTTCCAGCTGGTGCACCATTCTCTACAGGTAAGTCTCTGTTTAAAGTTCTTTCTAGGTAACGAATCCAACCTTGTTGTCCACCAGGGAACTCAGCTGGGATTTGCACTACTGTAAAGATCTTATCAGTTTCTTCTTCTGGAGGTGCCACCGGACCAGTACTAGCTTCTACTGGAGCAACAATACCTTCGTCTTTTGTACCTTCTTGATTGAAAGCACCAATTTTAGTATCTTCTAGTTTCTCCACTTCTTTGATTTCATCTTCCTCTTTTACTTCCGCATCTTTTACAATTTTCGGAGGAGTAAATTTGGTTACTTCCACTTTTGGTGGCTCCACTTTTGGTGGTGGAGGCGGAGGTGGCGGTGGTGCTTTTTTCTCGTCTTGAGCTACATTCTCTAAAGACATATCAACAGCCACGATTTCAGTCTTTGGCTTTTTAATACTATTAGAGATAATAGCCATAGCGCCTAAAACAGCAACTACTGCAACCATTCCGATCAAGCCAGCTTTGATACGCTTATTATACGTTTTACGTAATTCATAAGCGCCGTACTCCTTGTATCTACCCTCAAATATGAGGTCTAGTATATCGGCGGTTAATATTTTATTTGTCTCCATTTGTTAATTCTTTTAATTGCTTGTAGAAGTTTTTGCACTTGCGTCAGATAACTCAACCAGTTTAGCTTCGTCAGCAGAAATATCTACTAACGCGTATTTTTTAACTACGTTGATCGCCATTTCATCCAAGATATCGATTACGTTTTTATACGTACATTCTTTACCTGGTTTAATAACAATAACTAAGTCTTTTTCTGGGTTCTCTGGATCAGTTGCTCTGCTTCTAACATCAGCTTTCTTTTTCATGATTACATCACGAATTGAATTTTCACCATTATAAGATGCAGACATAAAGTTATTACCAGAAGCATCCACTTTTAATTGGCCTTCGTAATAATAGATATGATTATCTGCTCCCATCATGATAGTTAAAACACCTGATTCCTTTGCTTTGTTTTGGTCTTCAGGATTTACCTTATCATCTGGTAAAAACAATTTCATGGCTGTAGGTTGGCTCATGGTAGTGGTAAAGATGAAGAAGGTAATCAATAAGAAACCTAAGTCCACCATCGGCGTTAAGTCAACGCGCGTAGATAGCTTTTTTCCTTTCTTGACCCCTGGACCTTTCTTTTTGTGTCCACCACCCGAGGTATCTAATTCTGCCATATCGATAGCTTTTAATTAGTTATAAATTTAATTTTCCTGTTTTTCTCCACTCATAGATCTCTTCCATAATTCCGAACCCATAGGTGCGTTTTCAGGATTGGTAATCATTTGGAATTTCAAAATATCGTTCTTCTTTAATGCAGTAATTACATTTTTGAAAGAAGGGTACTTTGCAACATTGTCCCCTTTTAATAAAAGGTCCATTTTAGCGCCAGCATATGATTCGTTAACAAGTTGTAACCAAGTTACTAATTCATTATTTGTGCTATCCATTACTGGGATACCAGGTAATTGATCACCTTTTCTGTTTTCTTCTGGAATAGCTAAGAAAGATTTAAGTCCCGCAATTGGAGCACCAATGAAACCTGCTTTTTTGAAAGCAGCAACATCAATACCTAAATTACGAGTTGAATTCAAAGAATTTGCAATTTCCTCTTTCTTTTGCTCATCATCTAAAGTAAGAAATACTTTACCATCTTTTGTTATCGTAATTAATACAAAATCTTTTGTTGGAGCAACTTTTGATGCCACAGAACTTGGAGTTGTTACGGCAATTGCTTCAGCAGGTTTAAACTTTGTAGTTAAGATAAAGAAAGACAATAAAAGGAAAGCCACATCGCACATGGCAGTCATGTCGATGGTGGTACTCTTACGAGGTAATTTGGCTCTACCCATTGTATATTCTTTTTATTAAAGTGTTATAAAGTTGTTTCTACTATTTGTATTGAGCAGCGAAGCTTTGAGTTAAAGTAAAGCCAGACTCATCGATACCATAAGTGATACCGTCAATGCTTGTAGTAAACACGTTATACATGATAATAGCGATAGCTGAAGTACCAATACCTAATGCAGTATTGTACAATGCCTCAGAAATACCTTGAGATAATTCACGAGCAGC
>CAWULX010000017.1:0-16050 GCA_963923775.1 uncultured bacterium | reverse complement strand
GTAAAAATTGATTGCAAAAATGCTAAGACTTTTATTCAAATCACTGATAGAATTGTAGAATCCATTGCATACTTTTTTGCCTCTGGTAATTTGGCAGATGCCGGAGAGCCTTTTGATGCCATTCATGAAATTTATCCAATGCAACCAACTACTGGTCCAAATTGGATGGAGGGGCAGATTCTGTTTATTGATCAATTTGAGAATGTAGTGGTGAATATTCGTAAAGAAGAATTTGAATTACAGGCCAAGGGTAGATCTTTCAAGATTGTCTTTACCCGTAATGAAACCATTGAAGTGTTAAGCGGGAATTACGGTGAAGTGCCAGTGGCGGATAAAATGGCCTGGTTCAACTCGGCAGGTTACCTCGAAATTGCAGTAAGAGGAGGTAATATGGCAGGATTATTTGGTTTGAGTAAATACGATGAAAACCAGATGGGCAAACAGCGCCCTAACGATAATAAGTGGTTTTTCCAGATGGTGAGGGTTTTCTTTGAATAGTTTTACTATTTGCCCATTTTTGGGTACTTTTGCACCCTATAATAACTCAATAAATTAATACTAAAATACTCTGTTATGGCATATGACGTAATCGTTTTGGGTAGTGGTCCTGGTGGATATCCTGCTGCTATTCGTGCTTCTCAATTAGGTTTAAAAGTAGCAATCATCGAAAAAGAAAGTTTAGGGGGTGTTTGTTTAAACTGGGGTTGTATTCCAACCAAAGCTTTGTTGAAGAGTGCGCAAGTTTATGAGTACTTAAAACATAGTAAGGATTATGGAGTGAATGCAACTGGAGTAAGTGCAGATTTTGGCGCGGTGATTTCTCGTAGCCGTGGTGTAGCAGATAAAATGAGCAAGGGTGTTCAATTCTTGATGAAGAAAAACAAGATTGATGTGATCATGGGGTATGGTAAAGTTCATGCAAAAGGTAAAGTAGAAGTAAAAGCTGCTGATGGATCTACTCAAATGGTAGATGGAAAATATATTGTGATTGCTACAGGTGGTAGAACAAGAGAATTACCTAACTTAAAACAAGATGGCAAGAAAGTACTTGGATACCGCGAAGCAATGGTTATGCCAACTCAACCAAAGAGCATGATCATTGTAGGTAGTGGTGCAATAGGTGTAGAGTTTGCATATGTATACAATAGCATGGGAACTAAAGTAACTATTGTAGAGTTTGCTCCAAGAATTGTTCCAGTAGAAGATGAAGATATTTCTAAAGAATTAGAAAAGCAATATAGAAAACAAGGCATTGAAATCTTAACCAATGCTTCTGTTGAATCTTTGGATACTGCAGGAGCTGGTGTAAAAGCATTAGTTAAAAAGTCTGACGGATCTACTTTAACACTAGAAGCCGATGTAGTATTAAGTGCAGTAGGTGTGGTTGCTAATATTGAAAATATTGGTTTAGAGCAAAATGGTATCAAGACAGAAAAAGGAAGAATTGTGGTAGATAAGTTCCAACAAACAAGTATTGCTGGTATCTACGCTATTGGAGACTGTTCTCCAGGTCAAGCTTTAGCGCACGTTGCTGCTAAAGAAGGTATCAATGCAGCGGAGCATATTGCTTGTTTAGAAAAGAAACATGCGCATATGCCTGAAGCAATTGATTACAATAATATTCCAGGTTGTACTTATTGCACACCAGAAATTTCTAGTGTAGGATTTACTGAAAAAGCAGCTAAAGAAGCTGGATATGATATCAAAGTTGGTAAGTTCCCATTTGTAGCAAGCGGTAAAGCTTCTGCGGCAGGTGCAACTGAAGGTTTTGTAAAAGTAATCTTTGATGCAAAGTATGGTGAATTCTTAGGATGTCATATGATTGGTATGAACGTAACAGATATGATTGCTGAAGCAGTAGTGGCTCGTAAATTAGAAACTACAGCGCATGAAATCTTAAACGCCATTCACCCTCACCCAACAATGAGTGAAGGATTGAAAGAAGCAGTTGCTGCAGCTTATGGCGAAGCAATAGATATCTAAGTATTTTTTAAAAATAATCAATGGCTCGTGTTTCCAATTCAATTGGATGCGAGCCATTTTTAATAATGTTGAATTAGTTGAATGAAGTACGAAAAGGAAATTAATAGAAGAAAAAGTTTTGCGATTATCTCGCATCCGGATGCTGGTAAAACTACCTTAACTGAGAAGCTATTGTTATTTGGTGGTGCCATTCAAACGGCAGGTGCAGTAAAAAGTAATAAGATTAAAAAGCATGCCACTTCTGACTTTATGGAGATTGAGCGTCAAAGAGGTATCTCTGTTGCCACTTCTGTAATGTCATTTGAATACAAGGGTAATTTAATTAACTTATTAGATACGCCAGGTCACAAGGATTTTGCGGAAGATACCTATAGAACATTAACAGCAGTTGACAGTGTTATCTTGGTGATTGATAGTGTAAATGGTGTGGAGCCTCAAACAAGAAGATTGATGGAAGTGTGTAGTATGCGTGCTACACCGGTGATTGTATTTATTAATAAAATGGATCGTGATGGAAAGAATAGATTTGATTTAATTGACGAGATAGAAGCGGAATTAAAAATTTCTTTACACCCTATGACATGGCCTATTAATAGTGGTAAAGAATTTAAGGGGGTATATAATTTACACGATAAAAGTTTAAGATTGTTCACTGCCAGTACAAAAGCAGATGACGAAGATGTGGTAGCGATTGAAGATTTAGCAAGCCCTGTGTTGCAAGAAAAAGTGGGAGAGCGTGATGCGGCAATTTTAAGAGAAGATGTTGAATTAATTGATGGTGTTTATGGAGCATTGGATCCGAAAGAGTATCTGGAAGGTAAAATCGCACCAGTGTTTTTTGGTTCTGCGGTGAATAATTTTGGTGTGCAAGAAATGTTGGACACTTTTATTCAAATTGCACCCACACCAAGAGATAGAGAAACCAATGTGCGCAAAGTGCAAGCTGGTGAAGATAAGTTTAGTGGTTTTATATTTAAGATACATGCCAATTTAGATCCAAAGCACAGGGATCGTATCGCTTTTATGCGCGTATGTAGTGGTAAGTTTGAAAGAAACACATATTACAAACATGTAAGATTAGAAAAAGATGTACGTTTTACCAATCCTTATACCTTCTTGGCTAGAAGTAAAGATATTGTGGAAGATGCTTATCCTGGAGATGTAGTGGGTTTATTTGATACAGGTAATTTCAAAATTGGAGATACGCTTACAGAAGGTGAGAAATTTTATTTCACAGGTATTCCAACTTTTTCACCAGAGATTTTTAAAGAATTGGTGAATAAAGACCCAATGAAGACTAAGCAATTAGAAAAAGGTATTTCGCAGTTAACAGATGAGGGTGTTGCACAATTGTTTACACAGTTTGGTGGCAATAAGAAAATTATTGGTTGTGTGGGAGAGTTGCAGTTTGAAGTAATTCAATATAGATTATTGCAAGAATATGGAGCAGCCTGTGAATTTAGAACACTGCCTTTTTATAAAGCATGTTGGTTAACTTCTACAGACAAAAACAAGTTGGCTGACTTTTTAAGATTCAAACAACAAAATGCTGCTGAAGACAAAGACGGTACGCCTGTATATTTGGCACAAAGCGAATGGTTTTTAAATACAGAAATTACCAATAATCCAGATATAACTTTCCACTTCACCAATGAAGTAAATAAATAGACTCTTTTTAATTTAAAATAGATGAAGGCAAAAACGCTCAAACAAAACAAGGTTAATATTATCACATTAGGTTGTAGTAAGAATTTAGTGGATAGTGAAATGCTAAGTGGGCAATTGGCTGCTAATGATATTGCTGTGGTACATGAGAATAAAAAGCTTGATCATAATATTGTGGTAGTAAACACTTGTGGTTTTATTGATAAAGCTAAAGAAGAGAGCGTAAATACGATTTTGGACCAGGTAGCTTTAAAACAAAAGGGAAAATTAGATAAGGTATATGTTACGGGTTGTTTGAGTGAAAGATATAGGGGAGATTTGGCTGCTGAAATTCCAGAAGTAGATGCATGGTTTGGCACCATGGAACTTCCTTTAATGTTGAATCAATTAAATGCCGATTATAAAGCAGAATTAGTAGGCGAACGTTTATTGAGTACACCACAACATTATGCCTATTTAAAAATTAGCGAAGGTTGTAATAGAACTTGCTCTTTCTGTGCTATTCCATTAATGAGGGGGCAACATGTAAGTAAAACGATTGAGCAATTAGTGGATGAGGCAAAAGGCTTGGTGAAAAAAGGGGTGAAAGAGATTATGTTAATTGCACAAGAATTAACCTACTATGGCTTGGATATTTACAAAGAGCGTGCACTGCCAAAATTATTACATGCATTAGCAGATGTAGAAGGGGTGGAGTGGATTAGATTACATTACGCGTATCCAAGTAAATTTCCATTAGATATATTAGATGCCATGCGTGAGCGAAGCAATATTTGTAATTATATAGATATTCCTTTGCAACATGCAAGCAATAATATGCTAAAGGCAATGCGTAGAAATATTACAAGAGAAGAGATGAGCGATTTGATTAAAGAGATTAGACAGCGTGTTCCAGGTATAGCCATAAGAACAACTTTAATTGCGGGATTTCCAGGAGAGACATTAGAAGATATTGAAGAATTAAAAAATTTCTTAAAGGAACATCGATTTGATAGAGTAGGTATTTTCACTTATAGTCACGAAGAAAATACTAGTGCCTATGATTTAGTAGACGATGTACCTGCTGAAGAAAAACAAAGAAGAGCAGAGGAGATCATGGAGGTGCAACAAGAAATTAGTTTGGAAATTAATCAAGCCAAAGAAGGCCAAATATTAAAAGTATTGGTAGATAAAAAAGAAGCGGGTAGGTATTTGGGTAGAACAGAGTTTGATAGTGTGGAGGTAGACAATGAAGTGGTCATTAATACCACAAAGCGTTTAAAGCCAGGAGATTTTGTAATGGTTAAAATTACCAAAGCATACGATTACGATTTAGAAGGAGAGCTGGTTGATTAATTAAGCATTTTTTTGTATTTTGAGTAGCATAATCACTACTTAAAATACTTTTTATGGCAATAGATTGGAAAGGTGTATTCCCTGCAGTGACTACTAAGTTTACTGCTTCAGATGAATTAGATCTAGACTTATTTAAGTTAAATATTCAAGCACAATTAGATGCTGGGGTGCATGGTATAATTTTGGGTGGAACGCTTGGAGAATCCAGTGTATTAAGTACTGCAGAAAAAGAAATTTTAGTTAAAACGGCTGTTGCACATGTAAATGGTAAAATACCAGTGATTATTAATATTGCTGAAGGAAGTACCAGAGTTGCAATTGAACAAGCATTAAATGCAAAAGCATGGGGTGCAAAAGGATTAATGTTATTACCTCCCATGAGGTATAAATCTGATCACAGAGAGACTGTGCAGTATTTTAAAGACATTGCGGCTAGCACCGATTTGCCTATTATGATTTACAATAATCCAGTAGATTATAAAATTGAAGTAACCATTGATATGTTTAGAGAGTTGGTAGAAGTAAAAAATATTCAAGCAGTGAAAGAATCTACCAGAGATGTTTCCAATGTAACTAGAATGCGTAATGCTTTTGGAGATAGATTCAAGATTTTATGTGGTGTAGATACATTGGCTTTAGAAGAATTATTGTTAGGGGCAGACGGCTGGGTGGCTGGCTTGGTGTGTGCATTCCCTAAGGAAACCATTGCAGTATATAGATTAGCATTGGCTGGTAATATTGCAGAAGCAACAAAAATCTATAGATGGTTTATGCCTTTATTAGAATTAGACATTCATCCTAAATTGGTACAGTATATTAAATTCGCTGAAGCAAAATGTGGCATTGGGTCTGAATTAGTCAGAAGACCAAGATTGGTTTTAGAAGGAGAGGAAAGAAAAAGAATAGAAGCCATTATTGATCAAGGTATTAAAAACAGACCAGCTCTTCCAGAGTTTCATACTTTATAATTATGTCTTTAAAAACGATCACTAAAAATGCTCAAATAGCATTTGAACAATATATCTCATATTCAAATCAACAAAGAGCTCAATTCTTAGAAGCTATTGCAAATAATATTGAAGCCTTAGGAGATGAGTTGATTGAAACAGCTAGTCATGAAACCAATTTGCCAGCTGCAAGATTACAAGGTGAAAGAGGTCGTACCTGTTATCAGTTGCGTATGTATGCAGACATGTTATTAAAAGGAGATTATGTAGATGCAACTATAGAGACTGCAATACCTACCAAAACTCCTCCCAAGCCAGATATTAGAAGTATGTATCAACCCATGGGTCCTGTAGTTGTATTTGGTGCAAGTAATTTTCCTTTTGCTTATTCCACCGCTGGAGGTGATACAGCTAGTGCATTAGCAGTAGGCTGTCCAGTAATTTTAAAAGCACATCCAGCACATAGTAAAACTTCCACATTAGTTGCATCTGCAATTCATAAAGCAATAACAGATTGCCAAATGCCTGAATATTTATTTCAGCATGTTTCCGCTGCTGAATTATCTATGAATGAAATGGATTTAGGGAAAGCCTTGGTACAAGATGAAGCTGTTGCAGCTGTTGGTTTTACTGGTTCAAGAAATGGGGGTAGAGCATTATTAGATTATGCTACAGCAAGAAAAAATCCAATTCCTGTTTTTGCAGAAATGGGTAGTGTGAATCCAGTTATTTTATTAGAAGATATTATAGCCACTCAAACAGAAGCTATAGCTACACAATATGCAGGTTCTATTACATTAGGCGTCGGACAATTTTGTACCAATCCTGGAATTTTAATCGGTGTGCAATCAAAAGCATTAAACGATTTTGCACATCATTTAGCGAATGCAATGAAAGCTTATACACCAGCAAGTATGTTACATGCAGGGATTCAGGCAGCTTATCTAAAAAATAGTAAAGCAGCTATGGAGCAAAAAGGGGTTTGTTTGTATACTGATAAAAATCCTGATGCAGAGAATGCTTATCCTGTATTAGCAACTGTAGATGGGGCAACTTTCTTAGCCAATCCATTATTAGCAGAAGAAGTTTTTGGTCCTTATAGTATTTTGGTTCAATGCAAAGATTTAAATGAACTTAAATCAGTGTGGACTTCATTGCATGGTCAAATTACTACAACCATAATGGGAACTGATAAAGATTTGCAAGAAAATAAATCTTTAGTAGAAAAAGCTTTCTTACATGCAGGAAGAATAGTCATCAATGGTGTTCCTACAGGTGTGGAAGTTTGTGATAGTATGGTACACGGAGGTCCTTATCCAGCAAGTACAGATAGTAGATTTACTGCTGTGGGTGTGAAAGCGGTTAACAGATGGTTAAGACCTGTGTCATATCAAAATTGGCCAGATCAACTATTGCCTGAATCTTTACAAAATGCCAATCCATTAAAAATTTGGAGAGCTGTTAATGGGCAGTTGTCAAAGGATGCTTTGTAGTAGATTTTATAGAATAAGCCGTTACCACTGCAGCACATACAATAAAGTATGCTATTAATACATAGCTACTTAAAGGCCATGCATTCTCTAGTCCAAACCATCCGCCAAAATAAATAATGCATCCAATGCAAATAGCATTTTTGATGATTTCAAAAATATAGGCTAATGGATTTCTGTCCATAAATTCTGTAAGTATATACACTTGAGCAAAAATAAAAGCGCCGTATATAAAAATATTACTGTGTCCAATATTAGCTAAATTGCCAAACAAGTAACTCACTAATAATAGCAAGCTAAATAGTTGACACCATAAAAATACTTGCATGCCTTTTGGAGCTTCAGTATCGTATTTATCAAAATGGTACACATCTTTTATTTTTTCAACTGGATAAGCAGCTTCAACATCTGCAGGTCTCCAACCCAATGGCTTAAACCAAATGGTAAATTTAGCTTTCCAATCTTTAGTTCTCCATGCATCTTTAATTAATAACCACATGTGCATGAAATTAATTTTAATGGGGTTCCATGTTTTAACAGGTCTTGTAATACCATATACACAAGGAGTGTCTTTTAATTCTTCTTGGTATGTTCCAAACCAACGATCCCAAAAAATAAATACTTGTCCAAAATTCTTATCTAAATAAATGGGATTAATGGCATGATGTACCCTATGATGAGAAGGGGTTACAATGATATACTCTAACAATCCCATTCTATCAATATGTCTGGTATGATACCAAAATTGGGCAAACAAATGTAGTGGCGCAACAATGGCAATAACTTTTGCTGGAACACCTAATAATGCTGCTGGTAAAAGTAATACTGCATATATTCTTACAAATACTGAAATGCTTTGTCTTAATGCACAAGCTAAATTAAACTCTTCACTACTATGATGTACAATATGATTGTTCCAGAAAAAATTGACACTATGTGCTAAACGGTGTACCCAATATCCAGAGAAGTCAAGTGCAATAAATGCAATTACATATAATAACCAACTTGATTGAATATGCGCAATCGCAATATGATTAACAAGCCATTCATAACTTATAATGGCAATACTTAATCCTAAAACATCTTTGGTAGTATTGGTTACCCCTGAGCTTAAACTAGCAATCATGTCTAATGTCCTCACTGTTTCAAACCCCTTTTTCCATCCATACCATTTTTCAAATAGCACAAAGGCCAAGAAAAGGGGCATTGCAATAATCAATATCTTACCGTAAGTTTCCATAAAAATGTTTTAAGCAAGCAATTACCAAAAGTATTAATTTTAGTCTATGGCAACAACTAATCCTATTAACACCCCTGGTTTTGGAAAGTACCAATTAGGGGGATCAATTTTTGAGTGTATCGATGCACATACCTGTGGCAATCCTGTTAGAGTGGTGGTGAATGGAGGTCCAGCATTGGAAGGAAATAATATGAGTGAAAAAAGACAACATTTTTTACGCGAATATGATTGGATAAGAAAAGGATTAATGTTTGAACCAAGAGGGCATGATATGATGAGTGGAAGTATCTTATATCCGCCACATGATCCTGCAAATGATGTAGCCGTTTTATTCATTGAAACCAGTGGATGTTTACCAATGTGTGGACATGGAACCATTGGTACTATCACTGTTGCAATTGAAGCAGGTTTAATACAACCCAAAGTGCCAGGCATTGTTAAGATGGAGGCTCCGGCAGGTTTGGTGAATATTGAATATACCATGGAAGGGGATAAAGTAAAATCTGTGAAATTAACCAATGTAGCTTCTTATTTGGCTGCTGAGCATCTTTCTATTGAATGTCCAGATCTAGGATTGTTGAATATTGATGTTTGTTATGGTGGTAATTTTTATGCCATTGTGGAAGTGCAAGAACATTTTAAAGGCATTGAACATTATACTGCTGGACAATTAATTGCTTGGAGTGGAGAATTAAGAAAAAGAATTAATCAAGCACATGCTTTTGTACATCCATTAGATCCAACCATCAATGGATGCTCTCATATTTTATGGGCAGGAAAAGTATTAGATGAAGCAAATACTGCTCGTAATGCTGTTTTTTATGGTGACAAAGCCATTGATAGATCGCCCTGTGGTACTGGAACTTCTGCAAGATTGGCTCATTGGTTTACCAAGGGAAGGTTGAAACAAGGAGAACCCTTTAAGCATGAAAGTATAATTGGGTCTGTTTTTACTGGGAAAGTAGAGGCAGTGACTGAAATGGGAGGTCATCAAGCTATTATACCTTCTATTGAAGGCTGGGCTAAGATATATGGCTTTAATACCATATCCATCAACCCTCAAGACGATCCTTATGCCAAAGGATTCCAAGTGGTTTAATGTATATTTGCAATCTAGATTAAGCTTATGGAGGTAGTAATTATTGGTGGGGGTATTAATGGTTTAAGTAGCGCTTATTTTTTACAAGAAGCCGGACACCAAGTGACTATTATTGACCAAACAGATATAACTACCAATTGCTCTTATGGTAATGCAGGATATGTTTGTCCATCTCATTTTGTTCCATTAGCCACTCCAGGAATTGTTCAACAAGGCCTAAAATGGATGTTAAATTCCAAGAGCCCTTTTTATATTCAACCAAGACTCAATAAAAGTTTAATTGAGTGGGGTTGGAAATTTATACAATCAGCTACAGAAGAAAAAGTAGAAGCTGCTGCCATTCCTTTAAGAGACTATGCGTTGTTTAGTCAACAATTGTATTTGGATTGGGCGAAACTTCCCCAATTCAATTTCTCTTATGAACACAAAGGTTTGTTGGAAATTTTTCAAACAGCAGAAGTAGAAGCGCATGCACATCATACAGTAGAAAAAGCCAATCAATTGGGCTTAACAGGTACAAGAATAATTAGCAAAGCCGAATTAGATGCTATGGAGCCTGCACATCAAATCAATGCAATCGGTGCTATCTATTTTGCTTGTGATGCGCATTTGTATCCAAAAAAAATGATGGAACAATTAATTGCCCATTTAAAAAATAAGGGAGTTCGATTTGCTTTAAAAGAAACCGTGATTGATTTTGAAAAGAAAAATAATGCTATTAGCAAAGTAATCACCAATAAGAATGCATACAATGCTGATACGGTTGTTTTAGCTTCTGGTGCATGGAGTAGAGAATTGGCCCAAAAATTAGATATTAATATACCGCTAGTGGGTGGAAGAGGGTATTCTATTACATTAGAAGACTCTCCCTATATGACCAATCATCCTGCTGTTTTGGTAGAAGGTAGAATTGCATTGACGCCAATGGATGGCAATAAAATGCGTTTTGGTGGAACCATGGAAATTACTTCTACTAATACACCACCCAAAATAAATAGAGTAAAGGGAATTATAGAATCCGTGAAAAAATATTTCCCTGAATTTGAAATTCCTTTGCCAGCTATTGAAGATGTGTGGTATGGCTATAGACCATGCTCTGCAGATGGCTTACCTTATTTAGGTAGAACAAAAAAGTGTAGCAATTTAATTATGGCTACAGGACATGCAATGGTGGGAATGAGTTTAGGTGCTGCAACTGGAAAAATTGTGGCTGAGATAATTCAAGAACAAAAACCAAGTATCGATATAGCTATTTATAAACCTGAAAGATTTGATGCCTAATGAAATTTAATGCGACCAATATAGAGTATCAAAATACTGGGTTGTTCTCTAACCTTGTTAAAGATTATATCCAAAATAAAGGGACTGCTAGATCTTTTGTAACATTTGAACCAAGTTATGAAGGGGTTGCTAAAGCTATTGAACAAAGAAAAAAATATCCTACCAATAGAAAATTATTAGTGGAGGTATTAGAAAAGCAATACAGTTCTTTGAAGACGCATGAAAAAGTGAATGACCATATTCAATTATTGGGTTCAGAGAATACATTTGTAGTGACAACTGCACATCAGCCCAATATATTTACAGGCCCCTTGTATTTTTTTTATAAAATCATACATGCTATTCAATTAGCCGAAGATTTAAAGAAAAAGTTCCCGGAAAATAATTTTGTACCAGTATATTATATGGGTTCAGAAGATGCCGATATACAAGAAGTGGGAAGTTTTGTACTAGGTGGGACAACACATCAATGGATAACAAAACAAAAAGGAGCTGTTGGCAGAATGAAAGTAGATGATGCTTTAATTGGTTTATTGCAAAATTTAGAAGGATACTGGTCTGTTAAAACAAAAGGAAAAGAGGCTTTAGTAATTTTGAAAGCAGCGTATCAAAAAAATAAAACAATCGCTGAAGCTACTATTGAATTGGTGAATGCATTTTTTGGTGAATATGGTTTGATTGTGGTTCAACCAGATGATGCTGCATTGAAAACTCTTTTCATAGATACTATCAAGAAAGAGTTGCAAACAGGTTTTTCTCATGCAGCTATTCAACCTACGATAAAAGAATTAACTGCAAATTATCATGTGCAAACAGAAGGAAGGGCATTGAATTTATTTTATTTAAAAGATGATATCAGGGCTAGGATTGAAAAACAGGATAATCAATTTGTAGTGGCTGATACTGATATTCGTTTTTCGGAGGAGGCAATTTTAACAGAGCTACAAAATCATCCAGAAAGATTTAGTCCTAATGTAATTTTAAGAGGGGTCTTTCAAGAAACTATTTTACCAGGTGTAGTATTTATTGGAGGCGGGGGTGAACTAGCCTATTGGATGGAACTTAAGAATGTTTTTAAA
The DNA here is from genome assembly GCA_963923775.1 of uncultured bacterium. Taxonomy (GTDB): domain Bacteria; phylum Bacteroidota; class Bacteroidia; order Chitinophagales; family Chitinophagaceae; genus Sediminibacterium. The sequence continues at coordinate 3,931 of CAWULX010000017.1, read as the reverse complement.
GAAGCGAATGTGCCAATGCCAGTGCTTCAATTAAGAAATTCTTTTTTGTTTATTCGAGCTAAGCAATTGCAACAATGGACTGCATTAGGTTTAACTAAGGAGGATTTATTTAAACCAGTATTAGATATTGAAGTGGCATTTGTAAAAATGCAATCTGGTGCATTATTAAGTTTAGAGGCAGAGTTAAAATCACTAGAACAGGTTTACGATCAGGTTCAAAAAAGAGTTAAGTCTGTAGATGCTACTCTAGGAGCACATGCAAACAATTTAGCACACCAATCAATTAAGAAACTATTGGAATTAGAGAAGAAAATGATTCGTGCAGAAAGAAGAAAACAAGCAGTTTCTATTAAAAGAATTCACGCTATCAAGCATGCGTTGTTCCCAAATAATGGCTTACAAGAAAGAATTGAAAATATCGCTGAGTGGATGGGTGATTTTGGACAAGAATGGTTAGAAGCTGTGATTCAATCATCACCTACAATGCAACAACAATTTACTATTGTTGATCAAATTGATTAGGCCAATTGGCTTTTAATTTATCAGACTTCTCCAAAACTTCAGTACCAATTTGTAATTTATATGCTTCCACTGCTTTTGATACGGAAGCATCATGATTACCTATCATCTGTGCTGCCAAGATCCCAGCATTTTTTGCACCATTTAATGCAACTGTTGCAACGGGAACTCCAGCTGGCATTTGTAAAATAGATAATATAGAGTCCCATCCATCTACAGAATTGCTAGATTTAATAGGTACTCCAACCACTGGCAAACTGGTAATAGAGGCTACCATCCCAGGTAAATGAGCTGCACCACCCGCACCAGCAATAATCACTTTTAATCCTCTTTGGCGTGCTTTTTTAGCGTAATCAACCATTCTAATAGGCGTTCTATGGGCAGAAACAATGGTTAATTCAAAAGGAATATTAAATAAAGTCAACATGTCGGCAGCCTGCTGCATTATTGGTAAATCACTATCGCTACCCATTATAATGCCTACAATTGGTTGTGTTGCCATGACTTTTAATTTAGTGCAAGATACAAATTAGCCTTTAATTACTGATCAAATAGCCTGAGATATCTGAAATAATTGACTTGGCTTTGGATTCTGTAATTTTTACTCTTATGTATTTTACTTCTTGATTGGGAAATTGAACAATTCTTTTATGTCCTATAGTAGTACCCTTAGCAATAGGGTTGAATTGCTTTAAATCATTACCTCCACTTATCTCAAACTTCACCACTCTTTGTCCTAAGCTTATTTTTTCTTTTAATACAATGCTATTAACAATAGTAGGTTTGTCTAAATGGATTTCGACACTATTATTTGTATATAGAATTTTAGCATTTTTAAAAAGGTTATTTGCAAATGCTTTATCTCTAATTTTTTTAAAATCCATTAATGCGGCAGAATCTAATGGATCAATCAATCCTTTTCTATTAGGAGGAACATTTAAAATCATATTGCCACCATGCCCCACATTTTGCAAATACAAATTAAATAGGGTAGCGCCAGATTTTACGGTATTGTCTTCTTCTGGATGATAGAACCAGCCTTTTCTTATAGATACATCTGCTTCTGCACCTATCCAATTTTTCCCATTATAATTTCCTGTATTCAATGTATCATTGGGAGGTGCACCTTCACCTCTTTTAAATCCAGCTGTATCTAATAAATTCCAGTTAGTACTATTGATAATACCATTCTCGTTTCCTACCCAACGAATATGGGGTCCAATATCACTGAAGATAACAATCTGAGGTTGGTATCTTAAAGCGGAATCCTTGAATCTAGTAAAATCGTATACTTGTTTTTTCCCATTAGGACCTTCCCCGTTAGCACCATCCCACCATAGTTCAAAAAACTTGCCATAGCCCGTTAATAATTCTTTCATTGTATTGATGTAGATATCATTATAAGCAGGCGTACCATATTGTGGATGGTTTCTATCCCATGGTGAAATATATACCCCCATTTCAATTCCTTCTTTTTTACATGCTTCAGATAACATTTTAATTACATCTCCTTTTCCATTCATCCAAGAACTTTCTCTTACAGTATGTTTACTGAATTTGCTTGGCCATAAACAAAAACCATCATGGTGTTTTGCAGTAATCACAATTCCTTTTGCACCTGCTGCTTTGGCAATACGAGCCCATTGATTACAATCTAATGCAGTTGGATTAAACACATTCGGGTTTTCACTTCCATGTCCCCATTCAAGATCTGTGAAAGTATTAGGGCCAAAGTGCATGAACAAATAAAATTCTTTATCATGCCATGCTAATTGTTCTTTAGTAGGTGTAGGACCAAATTTTTCTTGAGCATTTGTTGTGCAGCTATTTATAATTAGTACACTTAATACAAAAAGTATTTTTCTCATGGCATTATTTTAAAGAAGCTAAAGCGCGTTTGTATAATTGAATGGTATTTTCTAATCCTAAGTATAACGCATCACTAATCAAGGCATGCCCAATACTCACTTCATCAATAAAAGGGATTTGTTGAACTAAATAAGGAAGATTATGTCTATCTAAATCGTGACCAGCATTTATTCCAAGTCCTAACTCTTTTGCTTTGTTGGCAGCTTTAATATAGGCTTGAATGATCTCTTCTTTTTTACCAGCCTCAAAAGCTTTAGCATAGGATTCAGTGTACAATTCAATTCTATCTGTGCCAGTGGTTGCAGCTGCTTCTACCATTGCTTCGTTAGGATCAACAAAAATGGAAACACGAATACCTGCTTTTTTAAATCTAGCAATGATCTCTTTTAAATAAGCCTGCTCTTTGATCGTATCCCAGCCATGATCACTGGTTAATTGATTGAGTGCATCAGGAACCAATGTAACCTGTGCTGGTAGATTGGCTAAAACCAATTCAACAAACTTGTCTTCTTTTGGATTGCCTTCAATGTTGAACTCTGTGCTAATATTTTGCTTTAAATCATAGACATCTTTGTATCTAATATGTCTTTCATCTGGTCTTGGATGAACAGTGATACCTTCCGCTCCAAATGCTTCACAATCCTTTGCTACTTGAATTAGGTTGGGGTTATTTCCACCTCTACTATTTCTGAGGGTAGCGATCTTATTTATATTTACACTTAAACGAGTCATAGTCAAATTTAAGTTATTTTTGCAACTCAAATAAGAAAGAATGGCCTATTCTAGTTTAGAAGCTTGTTTATTGGATTTGGAGCAAAATGGACAACTCATTCGTATCAAAGAAGAAGTGGATCCTTATTTAGAAATGGCTTCTATTCATTTGCGCATCCATGAACAAAAAGGACCCGCAATTTTATTTGAAAAAGTGAAGGGTTCTAAATTCAGAGCAGTATCTAATATTTTTGGAACATTAGAAAGGAGTGAATTTATTTTTAGAAAAACACTCCCACAAGTGAAGCAGCTGATAGCTATGAAAATTGATCCAATGGCTGCTATTAAAAATCCATTGAAGTCTTTGGCAGTATTACCTGCAGCATTGAATGCATTGCCTAATAAAAATCCAATCAAGCAACCTGTGTTGTATGAAGAAATTCAAATTGAAGATTTACCATTGATTCAACACTGGCCAATGGACGGTGGAGCCTTTGTTACATTGCCTCAAGTGTATACAGAAGACGCTGACAAGCCAGGAATAGGAAATGCCAATTTAGGCATGTACAGGATTCAATTAAGTGGTAACGATTATATTTTAAATAAAGAAATAGGATTGCATTATCAATTACACAGAGGTATTGGGGTGCATCAAACAAAGGCTAATTTAAAAGGACAGCCTTTAAAAGTAAGTTGTTTTGTTGGAGGTCTCCCTGCACATAGTGTAGCTGCGGTGATGCCTTTACCTGAAGGTATGAGTGAAATGAATTTTGCTGGAGTATTAGCAGGTAAAAGATTTGGCTACACTTATAAAGATGGATTTTGTATAAGC
>CAWULX010000016.1:0-18471 GCA_963923775.1 uncultured bacterium | reverse complement strand
GTTTAGGGCAGAAGATCTTAGAATATAGACGTACAAGTTTAATGCTATTAACAGCTATTACCCTTTTTATGGGTTATTTTGCTGTTCAAGTAAAGTTAAGCTACGAGTTTACCAAAGCAATACCAGAAGACAATCCAACATTTACTATTTATAAAAACTTTGTTCACCAATTTGGGGTGGATGGAACTACTATGGTGGTTGGCTTTCAAACAAACAATTTATATACTACCCAACATTTCAATGCTTTAGCAGATTTGCAAAAATCTATTAAAACTATTCCCGGAGTCACAGAAGTTTTAGGAGTACCAAGTGCTTATGCAATTAATAAAGATACCGTAGCATTAAAATTTAAAGGTGCTTCTATTTTTCATGCACCTTATTCTAGTGACAGCGCTTTACATGTAGATAAATTGGTTTTCGAATCACTGCCTTTTTATAAACATTTGTTATATAATCCCGATAGTAGTTCTTATATCATGGCCATTAGTTTTATTCCTGATTCTATTAATAGTGGAGCAAGGTCTAGCATTATAAAATCTTTAGAGAATAAATTAGCCATTTTTAAGACTTCCACTCAACTTGATTTACATGTAAGTGGTCTTCCTTATATAAGAACTATTATGGCAGATAGAATTAAAAAAGAAATGCTTTGGTTCTTGATTGGATCATTGGTTTTGTCTGCGATCACTTTGCTTTTATTTTTCAGATCTATACCTGCTATGCTAATGAGTTTGACTGTAGTAGCAATGGGTGTGATATGGAGTTTTGGTACCATGGTTTTATTGGGGCAAAAAATTACTTTATTAACTGCCTTAATTCCACCATTGATTGTAGTAATTGGCATTCCCAATTGTATTTACTTTTTAAATAAGTACCATACCTCTTACAAAGAAACTGCCGATAAAGAGAAAGCATTAATTCAAATGGTAGGTAGAATGGGTATAGTGACTTTGTTTTGTAATATCACAGCTGCTATTGGATTTTTTGTTTTTGCATTTACCAAAAGTCCTCTTTTAAAAGAGTTTGGCTGGGTTTCGGGTTTAAATATAATGGCTTTATTTTTTATAAGTTTATTCTTTATTCCACCAGTTTTATCCTATTTAGATGTGCCTGCACCTAAACATGTTAGATACCTAGATAATAAAACTTTAGAAAAATTATTAGTGAAGATTGAGCGTTGGACTTTTGATCATACTAAATGGGTATTTGGTATTACCATAGTTTTAGTGATAATCTCCTCTTTTGGGTTGCTTCAAATTAAGAAAGAGGCTTTTATTGTAGATGACTTGCCTAAAAAAGATAAGTTGTATACAGACCTAAAATGGTTTGAACAAAATGCCGGAGGGGTAATGCCTTTAGAAATAGTGATTGATAGTAAAAAGAAAAATGGATTAACCAAGAGTTTAAAACCTTTGGAAAAAATAGACGAATTAAATTATTTCTTACAAGAACAACCTGAATTAGGCAAACCATTGGGTTTATTAGATGGTATCAAGTTTGCCAAACAAGCATTTTATGATGGAGACAGTTTAGCCTATGCAATTCCCACTGGGACTGAGATGGCTTTCATAGCGCCTTATATTGCACCCAAGCCTATGGATTCATCCAAACCAGGGATGGCTGTTACAAAAGGTCCAGAAACATTATTGAATAAGTTTATAGACAAGGATAAGAAAGCCACAAGAATTTCTGTTAACATGAAAGATATTGGTAGTGCTAAGCTTCCCTTATTCTTGACTAAAATAGATAGTGTAACTACAGCACTTTTTGATACAGCTAAATATCATGTTGAAATAACTGGGAGTAGTGTAACTTTTCTAGAAGGAAGTAATTTTATTATTAAAGGATTAAGTGAATCTATTTTTTGGGCATTTTTATTAATTGCCATTTGTATGATTTTCTTATTTAGATCTTTCCCAATTCTAATGTGTTCTTTAATTCCTAATATCATCCCTTTATTCATTACAGCGGGCATTATGGGTTGGACTGGGGTAGCTTTAAAGCCTTCTACTGTATTAGTATTTAGTGTAGCATTAGGCATTGCTATTGATGTAACAATTCGTTTCTTGGTAAACTATAAGCAAGAACTACCTCATTTAAATTATCAAGTAAATAATACCCTCATTCAAACCATAAGACATACAGGAATTAGTATCATTTATACTTCTTTAGTATTGGTAGCTGGGTTTATTATATTTTGTTTCAGTGATTTCGGTGGCACCAAGGCACTTGGTTGGTTAACTTCTTTAACGCTCATAGTGAGTACTTTAACCAATTTAGTTTTATTACCTGCTTTGATTAAAACCTTTATTAAAGAAAATAAAAAAACCGTCTAATTAGACGGTTTTTTTATGAATAGTATTTACTTATTTCAATAAAGTTTCTAAAGTTGCACCTAGTGCTTCTCCTCTTAATTCCTTAGCAACAATTTTTCCAGTAGGATCTAATAATACATTAAATGGTATTCCCTGAATTTGGTATGCACCTACTACAATGCTTTCCCATTTTTTCAAATCACTTATATGCTGCCAGTTTAATTTATCTTCTTTAATGGCTTCTAACCAACTAGCTTTATCATCATCCAAAGAAACCCCTAAAACTGTAAAGTTTTTATTTTTATATTTTTCATAATTGGCAACCACATTTGGGTTTTCTCCTCTACAAGGCCCACACCAGCTTGCCCAGAAATCTACTAATACATATTTACCCTTTAAACTACTTAATGTGATGATTTTCCCGTTTACATCTTGTAAAGCAATTTCTGGAGCCATTTGTCCAACTTCAATAGGTCCTACATTGGTATTGGCTTGAACTTGTGAATTTAATTTTGCAACAAATTCAACCAAAGGTGTTGCCTTTGTTCTTTCTGCTGCTACTCTTGCCATGGCTAATACCTGAGCAGCTTCCATGGATCTTGTACTTAAACCCAAAGCATAATAAAGAAAAGCTGGACTTGTTTCTGTATTCACTGTTTTTTCAATGAACTTATTTAGTTGATTGATCTTATCAGTCTTTTGTTTTTGTAACCAATAGATGGTACTATCTTTTCCCTTTTGATTTTGTAAAGCATCTAAATTATACAAGGTAGCAAAGATGGAAGAGTCTTTTTGTCTATATTCTTTTAAGAACTTTAATAAACCTTCACTGTTTTTTGATCCTTTTATTTGGTAGCTATTATAGTCATTAGCGTCTGCATTAATTTGAATATTTTCTTCATCGTTAATAAATAAAATTTCTACATCTTTTTCAGTAGCAATTCTATAAATTCCTTCTTCTTTCGCGATAAAATCAAAACTAAATTTACCGTCTTCTTTTAAGCTAGTAGAGTCTAATGTAATAATTGGCTTGCCACCATATGGCACTTCTTGTAATAACAATTTTTGTGCAGTGGCATGGCTAATGGTACCTGCTACATTGTATCTTAGTTCTTGGTTTTTTTGATCACAACTTGTAAATAATACTATAACTAAAAAACTGATTGAAAATAAATTTTTCATATGCTTACTTTACTAATTTTTGTTCTAATAATTGTGTTGTCATTTTTGGATCGGCCTGTCCCTTACTTATTTTTTTAACTTCTCCAACAAATAAACCGATTAAGCCTTTTTTACCTTTTTTATATTCTTGAACTTTTTCTGGATTGGCTGCTAATATTTGATCAATCCATAAACTGATTTGATCTGAAGAATTGTTTTGTACTAATTGATGTTCTTCGGCAAATTGAATAGCTTTCTTCTTTGTTCCAATAATTCCTTTAAAAACCTTACCTGTGGCATTAGAGAAACTTAGCTGATTGGTTTCAACCAAATCCAATAATTCATTTAATTGAGGAATTGATTCAATTAAAGATGGATAGGTTTTACCCGTCTCGTTCAAGTATTCTCTGATGGGCCCTAATATCCAATTCACTGCTGCTTTATAATGTATGGTACTGGATATCCATTGCGCATAAAAATCTGCTTCTTCTTTGTTTTCGGTTAATTGTTCCACATCATAATCAGATAATCCTAAACTAGTTTTCCATTCCTGTTTTAATTGATTTGGTAAAGCAGGAATAGTTTCTTTTATAGTATGAATATAATGGTCAGTTAATTGGAAAGGAGCCAAATCGGGATCTGGGAAATAACGATAATCATTGGCATCTTCTTTATCCCTGATGGCGAAAGTAGTATCGTTATTCGCATCAAAACTTCTAGTTTGCTGAATTATAGTTTCTTCAGCTTCTACTAAGTCAGTCAATCTATCTATTTCAAATTCAATAGCTTTCTTTATATTTCTAATTGAGTTTAAGTTTTTAACTTCTACTTTAGTTCCCAATGTTTTACTGCCCTTGGGTCTCACAGATACATTGGCATCACATCTTAAACTTCCTTCCTCCATATTACCATCACAAACTCCCAACCATCTTACTAGTTTTCTTATTTCAGTCACATATTGGAATGCTTCTTCTGCAGAATGTATACATGGTTCTGTCACTATTTCAATTAATGGAGTACCAGCTCTATTTAAATCTACACAGGTATCAGTAGGAGAGATATCGTGAATGCTCTTTCCAGCATCTTCTTCTAGATGAATTCTATTTAATTGAACAAAAGATGTTTGTCCACTTACTTGTATGGCAACTCTGCCACCTACACAAATAGGTGTTGTGTGTTGTGAAATTTGATATCCTTTAGGTAAATCAGGGTAGAAGTAATTTTTTCTTGCGAAGTAGTTATTTTTTTCAATCGTTGATTCACAGGCGATACCCATTTTAATGGCGTATTCAACCGCTTTCTTATTGGTTTTGGGAAGCGTACCTGGGTGACCCAAAGTGATGGGGCTAATATGACTATTAGGTTCAGCACCAAAACTAGTGGCGTCTCCGCAAAATAATTTACTTTCGGTTGCCAATTGTGCGTGAATTTCTAATCCAATAACTGCTTCATATTTTTGTCCATCTGCCATAGCACAAAAGTACTAATTTAAAAGGCTTTGACATAAAAAAGCCCCTCCAAATAAATGAAAGGGCTTTGCAAATGAATACCGTTGTAATCTATAAATCTGCAGAATTAATCTTTTTGGGGATTTTCACCTCAATGATCTTGTTTTCTTTGTTTCTATTAATATTTAATTTAATAGTTTGACCAGCTTCAAAATACTGCCATTTAATATCGTTCACTTCCTTCACATCATGTTTATCTATGGAGGTAATAATATCACCCACTTTTAATCCAGCTTTATCAGCAGGAGAGTATTTGTTGACCATAGTAATTTTAACTCCATTACCTTCTTCCAGGTCTTCAATAGAGATACCCAATTTTGGCTTTTTAGTATTTACATAGATCTCTTCCATGTTTGGGAAATCAGGTAAAGCAAAGCCTCTTCTGAATTTCTTATCTAAACCTTTCTCTATATCATTATCATTAAAATTGAAAACTTCTACATCATTGTTCCAGTTATTTGGATTGTCAGGGATTGTTTCCATTTTATTTTTCGCTAATACAATTTCTTTTAAATTCTTTTTACCATCTCTAATATATTCAATCGTGATTTTATCACCCTCTTTGTATTGACCTATTGCTTTGTATAAATCTTCCGGACCTCCAATTTTTTCTTTATTTACTTGTGTAATAATATCATTTTCTTTTAAGCCAGCCTTTGCTGCTGGGCTTTCTTCATTTACATCTACAATTAAAGCGCCTTCTGAAGAAGCTTTTGTAGCTACTCCTAGAAATGCTTTATTCAATGGACCTAAAGGGGAAGTTGGGGCTAATGGTTTTCCGATTACATTAATTCTTTTAATCTTTTTTAATCTTGGGTCTTTTGCATCAATTTTTTCACCGTTCAATAAAATTTGATCTCCATCTACTGTTATAGAAATATTATTGGTATCAATGATACTAGCCCTTTTTCCTTTAGTAATAATTTCCACTACACCTTTTTCACCTTTCTTACCATATTTTTCGGTTGCTAATGGACCTTTAAATACATTTACTGATTGAATATCAGTAGGGGATATATCATTTATGTTTTTGTTTTCTTGAATGACACCGTCAACTACCATTAAAGGTTTATCAGCCGAATCTTTTTTATTTTGCTTGATCACTACTACTTCTTGAGCCTTTGTTCCAAGGGCAAAAAAAGCAACTAGACTTAGTCCTACAATGATTCTTTTCATAATGTGTATTTTAAATACGAAATATTTTGTAGATCAAAAATAAGGAAAAAATTGAACTACGAAACTATTCGCAAATGTTAAAATTATAATAAAGCTTTTACTGCCTCAATTACCTTAGCTAATTGGCTGGCATCCTGTCCGCCTGCTGTAGCCAGGGTCTTTTGACCACCTCCGCCTCCCTTAATCAATGGGGCAATTTTTTCTTTAATGATGGCTGGAGCCTGCCAGTTCTTGCTATTGACTAATGATTCGCTAATAGAAAGGGCCACATTGGCTTTGCCATTGGCTTCGGCAGTTATTATCACCACGGCGGTAGTATGTACATTATTTAATTGTTGTGCCAACTTTTTCAAATGCTCAGCATTGCTTAATTGTAATTGTACTCCTAAGAATTCAATATCATTTATAGTTGTGAAGGCCGTTTTGTATTGTTCAAATAATTCATTTACCAATAAAGCTTCTTGACTTTCTAATTTTTTAGCTAATTCTTTCTGACTATTTTGTAATGTTTGTATAGTATCATTTAATACATCAATGCTTGATTGCTCATTCCATTCAGGTGCAGTGAATGTAGTATTCATTTTAGCCGCAGTTCCAGCACAAGCTTCAGTTAATTGTACAATTTGTTTGTGTAATTTTTCTTTTACTTCAGTTAAGTGAAGGGTAGCTGCTTCTCCCACCATTGCTTCTACTCTTCTTACACCAGCTGCAACTGAAGATTCAGCTTTTAAAATAAATTCACCAATTTCTCCTGTATGTCCAACATGGGTACCACCACAGAGTTCAATAGAATAGGCAGGATCCATCACCACCACTCTAACCTTATCTCCATATTTCTCTCCAAATAAAGCCATCGCCCCTAAAGCAATCGCTTCATCCTTACTCATTTCATTAATCACCACAGGAACGTTTTCTTTAATCTTATCGTTCACTATTTTTTCTACAGCAGCAATTTCCACATCTGTCATTTTTGCAAAATGAGAAAAGTCGAAACGCAATTGTTGTTCATTTACCAAAGATCCTTTTTGCGCAACATGTTTACCTAGTACATTTCTTAATGCTGCATGCAATAAGTGTGTAGCAGAGTGATGCTTGGTGGTATTGGCTCTTAAATGAGCGTCTACCGTAGCGATAATTTTTGTACCAATTGTTTTTGGTAAGCTATCAGTAAAATGAATAAATAAATTATTTTCTTTCTTAGTATCTGTTACTTCTAAAACCGATCCATCTTCAAATTGGAAACTTCCCTTATCGCCCACCTGTCCTCCACTCTCTGCATAAAAAGGAGTAGAAGCTAATACCCATTGGTAGGCTTCTTTACCTTTTGCTTTTATAGTTCTATATTTTATAATACTCGTTTCTGCACTTGTTTGAGTGTATCCAACAAATTTTGTAGGAGCGTCTTCTCCCACTATAATCCAGTCTCCTGTATCAATAGCGGTAGCAGCGCGGCTTCTATCTTTTTGTTGTTTCATTTCATTCTCGAAACCAGCTTCGTCTACTTGCAAATAATTTTCGCTAGCGATTAATCTAGTTAAGTCTACCGGGAATCCATAGGTATCAAATAATTCAAATACCAATTTACCTTCTATGGTTGCTCCTTTTTGATGAGATGCAATAATATCATCCATTCTTTTCAATCCTTTCTCCAAGGTTCTTAAAAATCCTTCTTCTTCTTCTTTTACTACTTTGCTTACAAAATCTAATTGACTATGTAATTCTGGGAATACATGTTCAAATTGTTTTGCTAACGCAGGCATTAATTGATGTAATAGGGGTTGTTTGTAATCTAAATAAGAATAATAGTATCTCACTGCTCTTCTTAAGATTCTTCTAATCACATATCCTGCACCTGTATTTGAAGGTAATTGGCCATCTGCGATAGTAAACGCAATCGCACGAATATGGTCTGCAATTACTCTAAAAGCAACAGCTTCTTTACTATCACTAAAATCGTATTTCTTTCCAGTGATTTGTGCAACAATATCAATAGTACCAGTGAATACATCGGTATCGTAATTGCTTTTCTTTCCTTGAATAACGCGTACTAATCTTTCAAAACCCATTCCTGTATCCACGTGCTTCGCAGGCAATGGTTCTAGGCTTCCATCTTTTTTTCTATTGTATTGGATAAATACATTATTCCAAATTTCAATTACTTGAGGATGATCTTTATTGACTAAATCTCTTCCAGGAATTTGTGCTATTTCTTCTTCTGAACGCATGTCTACATGTATTTCACTACATGGTCCACAAGGTCCAGTATCGCCCATTTCCCAGAAGTTATCTTTTTTTGAACCATAAATAATTTTTTCTTCTGGTACCCATTTTCTCCATTCAGCTAATGCAATACTTGAAGAAGGTAGATTTTCCGCGGGGTCTCCTTCAAACACAGAAACATATAATCTTGCTGGATCTAATTTGTATACTTTAGTTAATAATTCCCATGACCATTCAATAGCTTCTGCTTTAAAATAATTTCCAAAACTCCAGTTGCCCAACATTTCAAACATGGTGTGATGATAAGTATCTACACCCACTTCTTCTAAGTCGTTGTGCTTTCCACTAACTCTTAAACATTTTTGTGTATCTGCAATTCTTGGATGACTAGGTTGTTGATTGCCTAAGAAATAATCTTTAAATTGATTCATACCCGCATTTGTAAATAATAGGGTAGGATCGTTTTTGATTACTATTGGTGCAGAGGGTACTATTGCATGTCCCTTGGATGCAAAAAAATCTAAAAACTTTTGTCTAATTTCTGAACTGGTCATCATGTATTGGAATTTTAAGCTAATTCATTCTTAAAAAGCTATATTTGTATAGTTTTTTAAGAGCTTCAAAGGTAAGGAAATAGGCCCTTTTTTAACAGATTTAGCTATATTAATCACGTAATTGAGATGAAGAAAATCAAATATTTCTTTAATACCCATACACTTCGATTTGAAAAAGTGGAAGTACCCTTACGTGTAAGATTATTACAGACCTTTGGTTTTATAGCTGCCTCTATAGTAACAGGTGTTATTATTGTGATGGTGATGTTCCAATATATTGACTCTCCTAAGGAAAAGTTGTTACGTCAACAAAATCAGGCATACAAAGAAAGTTATAGCGTTTTACAAGAGAGGGTTAAGCAATTAGAGCTACAAATGAATGAATTAGAAAACAGAGATAATGATGTATATCGCTCTATTTTTGAGGCCGATCCCATCCCGGATAGTGCCCGTGTAAAAGAAATGGAGGCCAAGAAGGAAGTGCAATTAATTCAGAATTTAAGTAGTGATGATTTATTGGAAAGTATGGTAGGCCAATTGAATAATTTAAGTTTAAGAATGGCTTATCAAACCAAGTCTTTCACTGATATTACTGATATGGTGAAGAATAAAGAAAAATTATTAAAAGCCATTCCTGCTATTCAGCCAGTAAGTAATAAAAACTTAAATAGAGTGGCTTCTGGTTTTGGTTATAGAGTAGATCCATTGTATAAAGATTATAGATTACATGCAGGATTAGATTTTGCTGCTCCATCTGGAACACCTATTTATGCTACTGCTGATGGGGTAGTTCAAGCAGCTGGATTTAACACAGATGGTTATGGTAACAAAGTGGTGATTAGTCATGGTTATGGTTACCAAACATTATATGGCCACATGGTAAGAGTAAAAGCAAAAGTTGGTCAGAGAGTTAAAAGAGGGGAAGTAATTGGTTATATAGGAAGTACTGGCAAAAGCACCGGTCCTCATTGCCATTATGAAGTAATCAAAAGAGGTACCAAGGTAGATCCAGTTTATTATTTCTATAATGATTTGACCCCAGCTCAGTTTGATAGAATTTTAAAAGCTGCAGCAACTAATAAGCAAAGTTTAGATTAGAAGTTATTTAACTACTATGATCTGATACTATTTTCCAAACACCATTAATTCTTTTGAAGATTAGTGTAAAATGCCCGCTTGCATCACCTACTTTTCTTTGTAACATAAATTTACCAATAACAAAGTAGTGATCTTTTTCAATGGGTTGAACACTAATGATATCAAAATTTAATACACCCATATAATCTTTGTTGGGGTAGTTTTTTTGATAGTTGTGTAAAGTGTTGTTGTATCCATAAGTAGGACCATTTTTGCCTATGAATACCAAGCTATCATTTTCCCAATAACCTTTCATGAAACTAGGTATATCTCCTTTATTCCAGAAGCTAATTTGATCCGCCAGCATTTTTCTTATAATAAGCTCATCTTTTTTTTGAGCCATACTAGAGATAGAAATAATGATTCCAATAAGTGGTAAAATTTTTTTCATAGCTTGAATTTATACTTACCTAAATTACACAAAAGAAACTAAATTGTGCCATGTCTTATAAACTACATTTAAAAAAGGATAAAGCTTTAGCAGCACTATTAAAGGAGGAAACACATACTTTAACCAAAAGAAAGAATACACCTATTCGCTTAATTGCAAGCATTATTAGTCAGCAATTGAGTACTCAAGTTGCAAAAATTATCTTTACTAGATTTTTGGATTTATATGGTGGGAAAGAGCCTAGTTGTGAAAAAGTTTTATCAACTGATGCTACGATATTAAAGGGTATCGGATTAAGTAATGCTAAAGTAAATTATGTACAGAATGTGGCTAGTTTCTTTATTGAACATAAAATTACTGATGCGCAATTATACAAAATGCCACCAGAAGAAGTAATCGAACTACTTACTCAAATTAAAGGAGTAGGTAAGTGGACGGTTGAAATGTTACTGATGTTTAGCTTGGGGCATGAAGATGTTTTTGCAGTAGATGATTTAGGTATACAACAAGCTATGATTAAATTGTATAAAATCAAATATGAAACAAAAAAAGAACTTCGTACTAAAATGCTTAAAAAGGCAGAAAGTTGGACGCCTTTCAGAACTTATGCCTGTTTGCATTTATGGAAATGGAAAGACACTAAAGCGCCTGTTTAATTTATGCTGAATTTCTTGCGGCGTTGATGATACCAAACATGGTCCTAGTCAATAATTTCTCGTAAGCGTTTTTTGACTCAGTGCTTAATCCTTCTTCTTGCAATTTGCCTAATGCATATTGTTGGATTGTTAACAAAGGCAATACGATTCTATCTCTTAGTAAAATAGAATGTTTGCCAACTGTGTCATTTTCCATTAAACTTTTACCACCACTTAATTCTAGGTACAATTGGGTAGTTAACAAAAATTCGTCTTTGATGTTGTTCCATATTGGAGAAAACTTTGCGTCATTATCTACATATTTAGTAATGGAAAAATTAGATTTCACCATACTCATCATGCTATTGTCGATCAATGTTCTGAAAAAAGAAATATTATTAAATAATGATTGCACTTCTTTCCATAAACCTTTTTCTTTCAGCACTTGTAAAGCTGTTCCAACACCATAATATCCTGGTACATTTTGTTTCATTTGACTCCAGCTTCCAACAAAAGGTATGGCTCTTAAGTCTTCAAATTTAAGTGTATTGCTAGCTCCTCTTTTAGCAGGCCTACTTGCTATATTACTTTTACTATAATAATTGAGTGGACTAAATTTTTGCAAATAGGGTAAGAATAAAGGACTTTCTTTAAGTTTTTGATATGACGCATAACTAATATTCCCTAATTCTTCTAATATCAAACGATCTTGTGCTGATAATTGTAATTTTGTATCAGAAAATAATTCATGACTTACACCTGCACTTAATAATTGTTCTAGATTGTATTGTGCAGATTGGATAGTTCCAAAAGTAGAAGTAATGGTTTGGCCCTGAACAGTTAATTGAATTTCTTGGTTTTCAATTTGGTTCCCCATTGAGGCATAGAATTGATGAGTTTTTCCACCCCCTCTAGATGGAGGGCCGCCTCTACCATCAAAGAAGCTCACAATAATATTATTCTTTCTTGATATAGCTGTTAATACTTCTTTTGCCTTGTAAATTCCCCAATTGGCTTGTAAATAACCACCATCTTTTGTACCATCACTAAAACCCAACATAATGGGTTGTTGATTTTTTCTAGCTTGTAAATGTGCAGCGTAGTTTGGGTCATGGTACAAGGTTTCCATAATCTTTTCTGATGCAGCCAAATCATCAATGGTTTCAAATAAAGGAACAATATCAATATTACTTATATGCTGATCCATGCCACATAGACGAATCAATGCATATAATTCCATTACATTTACTGCTGTTTGGCAGTTGCTTATGATATATCTATGACAACCTGCTTCACCGTTTAAAGCTTGAACAGTTTGTATGGCATAAATACTCTCTATCGTATCTCTTGTAATGGTTTCATTATAATCAGCTGGATTAATTTTTCCTTCAATAGTTCCTAATACTTTTATTTTATCTGTCTCTGATAATGTGCTATAATTTTCAGGAAGTACTCCAAGGTCCATTAAAACGGAATGATGAATTCTACTGTCTTGTCTAATATCTAAGGAAGCAAAATGAGTTCCAAATATTTTTACTTTATTTAATAAGCTTTCTAATCTATTTAAATAAAGGGAGTGATCTTCGTTGATTAATTTTTGTCTTATGGTAGTTAAGCTTCCTATTATTTCTTCGCTAGAAATGGGATTACTATCTTCTGGTCTAAATACATTTTCATATAATCTAGCTTCCAAGCTATTTAAAATTGTATCTACGCCACCAAAAGTTAATTTTCTTTTTAATTTTCTTACATCTCTATAATAGCTTACAATACTACTGCTTCTTAATAACTCTGCAACTTTGATAGTTGTGGCAGCATTTACAAATGGATTACCATCTCTATCTCCACCTGGCCAAAACCCTAATTCTATAAATGGATTAGCTGCTTCATAATCATTATCAAATACATTTTTGACTATGGTATCATAGATATTTCCAATGGCATTGTAAAAAACATTTTCTAAATACCACATTAAAGTTTGTGCCTCGTCTGTTGGAGTAGGCTGCTTTTTATTAAAGAAAGGAGTAAGCCCTAATTGTTGTATGTATTGATTGATAGTATGGTAATCGTTTTTTGCTATGGCATCTCCCATGTCGTGAATAATACCCAATACATTAGCTGGATAAAATTGTGTAGGATGGGCTGTTAAAACAATTCTAACTTTAAAATTCTTTAATTTATTTTTTAAAGCCTGTGTTTTACCAGAAAAACTAGCTTCTCTAATTAATGCTTTTAAACTACCGGCACCTTCTATATCATTTACCGAGGTAAATGCAGCATCTTCTATAGCATCAAATAATACAACCTGTCTTTCCATGTATTGAACATATTTAAACAAGTGGTCTATTTTTTCTTTCTCCGTTTCTACTGCTGTATGTTGTCTAAAGAAATAGTCGATGATTTCAATGGGGGATTTGCTTTTTGAATATCCTTCTTCGCAGGTTTGCAACATAATTGGTAATAATGCACCCACATTCGCAATCCCTGAATAGGGTAGTGCAGCAAACAAGCTATTATAGATAATGTATTTGTCAGATACATTTCTTCTAAATTGAATGGAGTAATTATTATTGGAATTGGACATCATCTTGCACTAAAGGTACAAAAAATTTACGAGGATGGCTTGAAACCCTTGTCCCTATTGATTCCTAATGAATGTTTGTTTTAAAACGTGCTATTATTTTTCCAAGTTGGATGACTAATATCATGATAGAAAGCGAATTGCCATCCAGCCGTATTGCCTTCTTCCCACCAGGTTTGTCTCCATTGCATAGCTTTTTTACCATCCATATCATATTTAGCTACAAATCTTGATCGCATCTGTTGTAATTGTGGCGCTTCGTCACCTCCAAAGAAAATGATTTCATCATGCTCTTTGATCCAAGCTACCTGATGAAATTTACTATGCCCAGCACTTAACTTATAAAAAATAGTTTCATCTATTTGTCCTTCATCTTCCTCTAACCATACAACTCCACTAAACTCTTCTAATAAAGCTATATGTTCTGGTATGTAGGATGATTTACCGCCTTCCATGGCGAATTCAAATTCCCTTCTTTGTACATAATGTTTTGCATAAGGAAAGCTAATAAATCTTTGTTGACTGATTGGATCTACATAAGTTAATCCGCCTGAATGATCTTTATGTAAATGACTCATAAATACTTTCGTAATACTAGAAGGATCTATACCAATGGACATGAGGTTTTCATGTATTTGTAATTTGCCAGATTTGCCAAAATATCCTAATCCAGTATCTAGAAGAATGATATCTTTTTCTGTAATAATTACAAATGGCTGTATTTCTACTAAAATACTTCCCTTGGGTCGTTCTTGTAAATTTTCAATAGCAGTATTAAAAGGAACGAATATTTTAGTTTGATCTATAGTAAAACTGCCTTCTGACAAAGGATGTATATGCATGACACAAAAATAAGCATTAACGCAGCACCATTTGCCTGTCTGCGTCTAATCTTAATAAAATAAAAATAAGAACAGTAAAGGTTAGTAAGGAGGATCCTCCATAACTTATCAAAGGTAATGGTATACCTACTACAGGAAATAAACCAATGGTCATACTTATGTTTACTGCTATATGAAAGAAGAAGATGCCTACTACCGAGTATGCATATACTCTGGAGAAAGTACTTCTTTGTCTTTCTGCAATTCTAATTAATCTAAACAAGAAGAATAAGTATAATGCTAAAAATGTAAATGTTCCCACAAATCCAAACGCTTCTCCTAAAGAGGTAAAGATAAAATCGGTATGTTGTTCAGGAACATATTTGCCTCTTGTTTGTGTACCTTTTAAAAAGCCTCTTCCCCAAAATCCTCCAGAACCAATGGCAATTTTACTTTGTTTCACATTATAATCATCTGGTTTTCTACTTTTTTTACCGCCAGCCGCTTCACTCTTGGCTGCTTTTATATTAAAGCTACAATCGTATTCTTTTCCCACCATACTATATATACGTGTACTTTGATAACACTCTAGTACATTATTAAATATATAGGGTACTACAAATCTTACCGTGCCAAAACAAATTGCCCAAATGCCCACTACAACCAAAATGGTATTTTTATTTCTTTTAAATCTTTTAATCATAGACAAGATGATTAAAGAGGCAATGACCGTTAAGATAATAGCAAGTACACTTGGATCTAATAATAAAGTAGCAATCACTAATACAGCAAAAGATAAACCAATCACCAAGATAGCTGCAGGTAAACCTTCTCTATACATCGCAAAAAGAAATGCGCTATACACCAAGGCCAATCCTAATTCGTGTTGCATGATGGATAAAATAGCCGGCAAGGCAATCATAGCACCTGCAATAAGATGTGATTTTAATTTTGTAAAATCTGTTTCAGGCTTAGATATAAATTTTGCTAAAAATAGCGCGGTAAATATTTTACATAATTCTGCAGGTTGTAAATTAAATCCGCCAGCAATAGGTATCCAACTTTTTGATCCATTGATGTTTTTGCCTAATACAAAAGTGGCTAACATTAATAAGATACCTCCAGCATACAATATATTAGCCAATGCTGTAAATACTTTACTATCCATTAGTAATATGAATATGCCAATAAAGCTGCAAAAGATAGCAAAGTAAAACTGTTTGCTATAGTTGGTTTTTGCAGTGATAAATGAAGTGCTCCAGCTAGTGTTTGGATTGTACTCCACCATGTAAATACAAAGAACTCCAATAGCCACCATTACCATATATAAAATGATGACCGCTAAATCGGTGCCCTTAGAGAAATTATTTTGATTAGAGCTGGTTGACATTATTATTAGTCTTCTTTTTTATAGTAGGTTGTTTTTTAAGAACAACTTTATTTTTGATCACCTTCTTTTTATTGCCCAGGATTGCACTGTCTTTATTTGTTTTTGGTAGGGCAGTTGGTGTAGTTGGCAATAAAGGTTTACTATTTGTATCTTTTTTAATTGTATCTTTTGGAATACGAACTGGGATAGCATCTGATGCCAACATCTCCATATCCCAAACGTCCGATAATTCATCATTATTGTACTCCAATGGCGTTAAATAGGCCGATTTATTATTACGTACATACCAATCTTTAATGGCTTGTGGCATTAAATCTACTTGTGATAATGTCTCTGCTTTTAGTTTACTTTCAGCTGTTAAAGTATCGTTCAAGTATTTCTCCATTAATAAACCTCCAATAGGTCCAGCCCATGTAGCCCCATATCCAGCATTTTCTACAATGACTGCTACGGCAATTTTTGGATTGTCTTTTGGTGCAAAACAAACAAATAAGGAGTGGTTTTTTCCGTGTGGATTTTGAGCAGTTCCTGTTTTTGCACAATATTCATGTCCTGGTACTTTAATAAATGCAGCAGTTCCATACACGGTTACATCGTGCATACCTTCTTTGATCACTTTAAAAATACTGGAGGGTATATTGGTCACTTTTTGTTTGGTACGATACTTTTTTAGCATGGCTGCATCTTGCTCAGATTCTTCTTCAACACTATCAACAAAATGTGGTGTATAGTAATACCCTTCATTGGCAATAAAAGCCATACTATTAGCTAACTGCAATGGAGTGGCAGTCATTCTATCTTGTCCAATGCCCAAGGTTAACATATAACAACTGTTCCAATATCTTGGATTGCCAAAATCTTTATTGTATTGTGCTGTATCTGGAATACTCGCTTTATTTTCACTGGGTAAATCCACTCCTAACTTTCTGCCAAAACCAAAAGCATTCACATACTCTTTCCATTTTAAATAACCCGTTTTTGCATTTCTGTATTTTGGGTTATCAATAGCCATTCTAAACACTTGTAAGAAATAAGAGTTACAAGAATTGGCTAAAGCTAATTGTAAGTTGGCTGCGTGGCCAGCATTATGGTGTTCACATTTTCTTGGATCTCCACATGCTCCATACAATCCAAAACAATTATATCCGTATGAAGGTGTGATTAATCCTTCGTCTAATGCAATTAGCGCGCCTAATGGTTTAAAGGTAGAGCCAGGAGGATATTGCCCTTTAATAGCTCTATTGTAAATTGGACGAGCTGTATCTAGTAATAATCTTCCAATGGTTTTTCTTCTTTGACTGCCCGTTAATAAATTAGGATTATATCCAGGACTACTAGCCATGGCGATTACTCCACCAGTTTTTGGGTTAATTGCTACGGCACTACCTACTTTATTTTGTAATAATTTTTCAGCTAATTGTTGCACTTCCACATCCATGCTAGTATATAAATTTTTACCAGCAATTGCGACAGTGTCGTATTCTCCTCTTTCGTATGCACCTTGAATTTTTCCTTTATTGTCTCTTAAAAATCTTTTTACACCTCTTTGGCCCATCAAAATAGATTCATATTGTTTTTCCAAACCAGTCATACCAGCATAGTCGCCCATTTCATAACCTTCATCCTCGTGTTTTTGTAAAAAATTCACATCCACTTCGGCTACATAACCTAATACGTGGGCCGCGGTATTGTAGGGATAGTTTCTTATAGATCTTTCTGATAAAGAGAAACCCGGGAAACGATATAAGTTCTCTGTTAATTGCGCATACATTTCCGGAGATAAAAAAGGTTCAAAAGTTCCCGCTTTAACTCTGGAGTTTTTAATGATCACTTCGATCATTCTTTTTTTGTATTCTTCTTTATCAATTTTTAAAATATCACAAAGTGTATTAGTGTCTACTCCTTTTGCTTCGTTGGGAATGACTACCAAATCGTAACTAATGGTATTTTCTAATAAGGCTCTTTTCTTTCGATCGTATATGATTCCTCTATCGGGGTAAATTATTTTTCTAAAAATGGCATTATTATCTGCTGCTAGTTTGTATTTATTAGATACTACTTGCAAACTAATGAGTTGTCCAATAAGAATTACAAAAATGACACCAATAATGATTTGAATGATGCCACCTCGGTTGGAATTGTATAATGCCATGAATTATCTTTTGACCTTTCTTCTGTTGGTAATGAGTTCTGGTAATAATATTAAAAGGATACTCATTAAAGTTGTTGCAGTTACTTTACCAATGAAGTAACCAAAGTCGCCAAACTGTAACCATTCTAAAAGAACTAAATAAAAATGGTGTATAAAAGTTAAGATTAAGATATAAATAAAATAAGGTCCCCATCCCATGGTACCAATACTAGGCTCTCTATTCAATTCTTCTGTAGCCTCTTGAGCCAATAATAAATTTAAGATGGTTGGACGGATATATGCCATCAGTGTACAAGCTGCTGCATGTAAACCAGGTGTATTGGTAAATAAGTCTAAAGTATAACCATAAATAAAACCAATAAAAGTTAAGCTTAGTCTACTTGTTCCAAAAGGTAACCACAATAAAAACAAGAAGTAGACATAAGGTGTG
>CAWULX010000015.1:0-19331 GCA_963923775.1 uncultured bacterium | reverse complement strand
TTATAGGTTACATTAGCATATACACCGCCTTTTAATAACATATCAAAACCTGCGTTAACTATCCATTTAGGCGCACCTGCAACTTGCTTGCCAGTATAATTTTCGATAGAGGTAACAGATTTTTGAATGATGAAATTATTAGCATAACTAAAATCGTTCTTGGTGAAATTCACAAATGGACTAAATAATTGAATGAACCCATTTTTGCTATTGATTAGATTGTATTTTACAACCCCTTCTATACCAAAATGTCTTTGTTGACCTCCATTCACTACATAGGAATACAAAGTAGTGGATTTTGATGCTGGAGATACTACCGAAATAGCAGTCATTTTGTTATCATACACTGTATGGAAGTAAGCAAACTCATAGATTAATTTATTGTCAAATAACTGCCCTTTTGTACCATATTCGATTTGAGATCCAACTTCTGGAACCAATGATTCATTTACTCTACCAGTAGCAGGTGTTGCGGGAGTTGTTACTGCAGGGGTTGTTATATAAAAATAAGAACTTACAGGCGCTTTGTAACCTTTGCTATAAGAAGCATAAACAGAGATATGTTTATTAATTACTTTATTGATGGCAACATGAGGAGAAACCATTCCATTATACTCCTTTTCAAATCTAGCAGGTCTAGTAACTAAGGCTGGATTAAATCTATCGTTTAAAACTATGCGCATATTACTTGAACCTAAACCACCAGTAATGGATACATCTTTAGGCAAACTTAAAGTCCATTCACTAAATATGGAAGAAGTAGTACTAACCGTATTTACATCTGAAGTAGTGGCATTTAATACCCAATAAGGATTAATTAAATATTTCCATGTGGAAGCCGTATCTAAAGGATTTTGTTTCATATTATATCCCACCACATGGGCATCTTGTCTTTGAGATTCAAAACCTGTTATACCTGAAAGTTCAATATTATTTGCAAGATTAAACTTTGCATCTATTGTAGATCTAACACCATAATTACCAGTTGCTTTTTCTGTCCATCCTGCTGCAGAGCTTGCATTACTTGTAAAACTTGTTCCAAAGACTGTTGTATTACTGGTTAAATTATCATTCAATTTATAACTGTTATTTACACCGGCTCTGAAAGTAATCACATTACTGTGTCCATCTCTTTTGATGTAATCAATATTTCCAGTGTAGTCGTTATTATCATATTGTGCAATGGTTAATTCTCCAGCTCTTTGATCGTAACTATTACTATATCCGAAATACGTGTTTACCGTATGTTTATCAGAAGGAGTAAATACATTTACCAAGTTTACATAGTCTTTTCTTGAAGCATTATGTATTGTAAACCCTTCTACTTCTTGGTGGCCGTAATTTACTAAAAAAGAAGAATTATTAGAAGAGGTTTGTAAGGTACTTGTATTTCTTCTTAATCCATAGTTACCAGAAATATATTCTTGACTCAAACTTGTTTTACCTTTTTCAGGTTGAACAGTTTTTAAATTAATGGCACCTGCGATAGCTAATCCATATAAAGAACCTGCTGGACCTTTCACTACTTCTGCAGAAGCAATAGAACCAAAATCAATATCATCCATTGTGGTTATACCTTCTGCATCTGTAATAGGTATACCATTTAAATATACTTTAGAACCTTGCCCATCAAAATTGCTACTAGCTCCATTTTTACCTCTAACTCCATTTCCATATCCTCTAATATTAAATTGTTGACCGCCCCCAATAGATCTTCTTGCCATTTGAACACCTGGCACATTGGTTTGAATAGCATCATCAAAAAACAATCCAGTAGCTCTTTTAATATCAGTTTGATTTAAATTAGTAATAGATGCAGGTTGATACAATAATGTTTTATTATTATTTGTGGAATTAGTAACCTCAACTTCTGTTAATGTTAAAACAGTTGGTTCTACATATATTGTCCAATCGGTATTACAATTTGAGTTAATCACTAATTTAGTTTCATATCCAACATGACTAATTTTGACAAATTCTTTTGGATTGCATGTATAACTAAATTCTCCCAACTGATTGGTTAACATTTTTTTGTCGCCAATAATTACAGTTGCACTTATTAATGGCTTTTTGGAATAAGCATCCAACACTTTTACCTTCGAAAGGGTTTGACCCATTGCATTTGATAAAATCAATAATGCACCTATTAGGAACACAAAATACTTCATAATATTTTTTTTAAATAAATAGAAAACCCATTTAATGTTGAAATTAAATGGAGTTAAATAATCTGTACAAAAAACTAGATAAAAAACTGTGGAGGAGGGAAGTCCTTATTTAGATGATTGTTTTGATAGGAATTATGCAAAACATTAAACTTATTAGAAATTAAAGCTAGGATTAATTTTTTTTCACTTTGATTAACCAAAACACATTCAATACTATTATACTTTAAAGCCAACTTGCTATTATTATGATGTTGTGTTTGATTATATACCTCTAGTAAATTACTTTCTTTGCTGTCATTGATAGCATAATAGATAATTTTTTGCCCCTTAACTTCTTTTTTAACCACATCATACATCTGGCCATTCAATTCAAATTCATGGTCTTTTTCTTCCCAACTTAATTGTGGTGTTTCAGTAATTTTTTCTACAACACCTTGAAATTTATTGTTTTTTATATTTTGGGCAATTGTTGTTTTAGCATCCCATTTAGCTAATTCAAATACCAATTGATGCCCTATTTGACTTAGGACAAAAACAAAAAAAATAACTATAGCACAACATTTTTTCAAGCTCACTGAATTTTGCTAAAAATACTAAAATATAGAGTAAATCATTTAATAGATTGTATATATTTTACTGCTTTCTCAACTAATATAGCTGAAATAGGCAAGTCTGGATTTGAATAAGCAGCTACATTGGCTGCTCTATCCCCTTCCTCAACTATTTTTAATACATGATTCATTTTTTCAATAACCACTAATTGATTATTAGACTTAGCGTTTGCTAATAATTTTGCATCATTTAAACTTATTTGCAAATCATTGTCTCCTTGAATAATTAAGCATGGGAATTTTAGTGTTTTAATATCTTCCTGTGGATTATGTTTAAACCAAGAAATCATATATGGTTGAATACTAGCCCTAAATAAGCTTTGCAACATTGGATTTACATTGTTCACCAGTTTTCCAGCTTTCAAACTATCAATGATTGGAAAACACATATCTTGAACTTGCTTTCCTTGTGCACCTAATTGATCTTTTAAGATCATATCTGCACTATATCCTGCCCCAGCTAATGAAATAAAACCGTTCGTATTTTTAGCAATATTCATTCCTATTAAAGAGCCTTCACTATGTCCAATAATAATAAACTTAGAGAATTGTTTGTTTTGTTTTAATAAATCAATCCAACCCTGTGCATCTTGAATATAATCTTGAAAATTAATGTCCAATTCTGATTTTAAAGCTGCTTTACTTTCTCCAACGCCCCTTTTATCGTAACGAAGAGAAGCAATCCCATTTTTAGCCAATGATTCAGCTAACATTTTTAATGAATTATTTTTCATCATAGCATTATTCCCATCCCTATCAGTTGGACCAGAACCAGCAATAATCAATACTACTGGTAATTTATCTCTTACCGAACTAGGCATCAACAAAGTGCCATGTAGGATACCTGATTTAGTTTCTAATTCAACTAATTGAGAACTATAATTTTTGCTTTCTTGTGCAAAAATTAACTGCATTGTAAAAAAGCAAATTAAAAACAAGCTAGCCTTTTTCATATATGTAATTTATAAATGTTATAATTTGATTTGAACCAACTGATACCTAGTCAAAGGGTTATCCTTTTTATCAGCCACTTCTACTACTAAATACAAAGTTTCTTTAGAATCAGCAGTTGTAGGAATTTCGATAGATGTATTTAAATTATTTGGAGATTGAATTTTTATCTGGGGTGTACTTTTATCTTTCATAAACTGCCACCACTTAATAGTATAAGCATCACCATCTGGCTCATTCACTAGTGCTTGCAGCTTTAATACATCTCCAGCTTTTGCCTTGATATTTTTTTCTCCTTTAATTGTTACAATAGGTGCATGGTTTGCTTTTTTGTAATTAGAAATCATACCCCAGCTCATTCGGTTTGCAAAATCATTTTGAGCAGCTGGAAAGAAATTTGGATAGGCAATTTCATTGGCTTTTAATGCAGCTTGTTTTTTCAAAAAGTCTTCTGAAATAACCAACGCTTTCACTTTGGTTGTATCATTACTAAATGGATCAATATAAGTTGCAGGATCTGGAATAAAAGGCCTTCCTCCCCACCCACCAGCAGTTTCTAATTTATCTGCTTCTAAACCATTTGAAATAATATTCATAAAAGTGCCTGTATCGCCTTCTCCTAACCAAGAACCTTTTTCTTGTTTAGGCATCCAAACTATGTAACCCATCTTTTTTAATTCTTCGTTCGTATATCCATCTAATCCAAAATAATCAAATGGATCATTTTTTACCATTTGTTTCCCATCACCCCATACTCTATAAATACTTCCTAATGGACCTTTTGAAGTAATGTTATTTTTCATCCATGTACTTGTTAGTAATGGTGCATTATCTGAATTAGCAACTAATTGTGCTCCATAGCCATAATTAGGTCCACTCTTATATTGTCTATAGCCAATACCAGGCCAATTTGGTTTTATATAGGTCGCATAAGTATTATCTTGTTCACCAGAAGGAAGAATGACTAATTTTTCAGTTACTTTCTTTTTGATCATTGGCCAATTAGCTGAACCGCTATATTGATCTTCAATTGATTTTAGGGCTCTTGCAATAGTGCTTTGACCACCCCATGCTGTTACATAAACAGGCCCTGCTATATTATCCAATAAAACCGATTTAATTAAATTAGACCCTTCTGTGTCTTTTGAATAATCGCCTTCAAATTCAATATTACCATATTTTACTTTGGATTTTAAATATACTGGAGTTGGATAGGAAGGGTCATGAATTTTTAAATTAGGATATACTTTTTCATAAGCTTCCACTGCTTCATCAATAAATCTTTCACCTTCTCTCCATCTATAGGAAGTACATGGACACAAATTCAATCCATATTTGGTATACTCTCTTCCTGGCACCATAAATTTAGTACCCTTGCCATCCCCCTTCCAATGAAATTGGCTGCTTGAATAAATCAAGCCTTCTACATTAAATTCCGAACTATACAATAAAAAACGAATCATAGAATTATTGTCATCTAATTCCGGATCGGCAGTGATGATAATTCTTGGCTTGTTTGATTTTTCAGAAGCATTGACTGTTTGAAATACTAATAAAAGAGAACAGAATTGTAAAAGAATGAATTTGGTTGCTTTTTTCATACACTAATATAACAATTAAATGATTAACTTTAGAATACATAAAATTATATCTGATGCGTAAATTAATATTAGGAGCTTGTATACTAATAACTACCTCTATCAATGCACAAAAAACTATTTTGATTAAATGTGGTAAGCTATTAGATAGCAAAACAGGTGTTGTTTCAGAAAAACAAAATATTTTGATTAAAGGCAATCAAGTAGTTTCTGTGAGTAATGTAGCGAGTGCGGCAGACTCGATTATAGATTTAAGTAATTATTTTGTGATGCCTGGAATGATTGATTGTCATACACATGTGCTTTTACAAGGTGATATTACCTCTGAAGATTATGATGTACAAGTATTAAAAGAATCTATACCTTATAGAACCATCAGAGCTACCAAAAGTGCTGAGAAGTCTTTGATGAATGGTTTTACCACTATTCGTGATTTGGGAACAGAAGGTGCAGGATTTGCCGATGTAGATGTAAAAAAAGCCATCAATAAAGGAGTAATAAGTGGGCCAAGAATGATTGTTTCTACTTTAGCCATGAATACCACTGGACACTATCCTATAAAAGCGTCAGACTATTCTTGGGAATTACATTTGCCAAAGGGTGTTATAGAAATAACAGGTGCAGATGAAGCTAGAAGAGCAGTAAGACAACAAATTGAACAAGGAGCTGATTGGATTAAAATATATGCAGACCGTGGTTATTATAGATTAGCAGATGGTTCATTTAGATCTATACCCAACTTTACTTCAGAAGAAATTAAAGCCATTGGCGATGAAACAATTACTAGTAGAAAAAAATTAGTGGCTCATGCTATGACAAGAGATGGAATACTAGCTGCAATCAATGCAGGCGCATCAAGTATAGAACATGGCAGTGGAATGGATGAAGAATGTATGCGTGTAATGGCAGAAAAAGGGATTTTCTGGTGCCCTACTTTATTTGTGAATGAATATGTGGCTGAAGGAAGAGCAAAATTAGGAAGCCCAATTAATTTATATTTTCAACAATCTATTCAAGCTACTTTTAAGAAAGCCATTAAGATGGGTGTAAAATTAGCTTATGGAACAGATATAGGTGGTTATGATTGGAGCTTACCACAAGCCAAAGACTTTACCTATTTTGTTGAGTGGGGATTAAGTCCAGTGCAAGCAATACAGACTGCCACCACTACTGCAGCAGAATTATTAGGTATG
The DNA here is from genome assembly GCA_963923775.1 of uncultured bacterium. Classification (GTDB taxonomy): domain Bacteria; phylum Bacteroidota; class Bacteroidia; order Chitinophagales; family Chitinophagaceae; genus Sediminibacterium. The sequence goes on along the minus strand of CAWULX010000015.1, from coordinate 12,810 downwards.
CAAGGTAAGATTGGCGAAATCAAAGAGGGAAGCTTTGCAGATATAATTGCTTTAAAGAAAGACCCCACTAAAGACATCAATGCACTTCAAAATGTGGATTGGGTAATGAAGGACGGGAAAGTATATAAGCATTAATAATTACCGAACTGAGCATTGGAAAATATAGAAATTAAAAAAATTGACAGTGCTTCTGCCGAAGCTTTAAGCAGTTTGGCTAAAAGTATTTATGTACATCATTACGCTCATTTATGGTTAGAAGGTGGGATGGATTGGTACATGAATGAATTTGCTTATCCTTCTTCAAAATTAAAATTGGAAATAGAAAATAAAAACTGCTTGCATTATATAGCTTACATTAATAAAATAGCAGTAGGCTACTTGAAAATTAATATTGATGCCGCCCTTAATGGTGGAGATAAAAAAGAAGGTATAGAATTAGAGAGAATTTATATTGATACCACAGCAGTTAATAAGGGCTTAGGAACTTATTTAATGAATTATGTTTTTGATATTGCCCAATCTTACCAAAAAAGATATATATTCTTAAAAGCCATGGATAGCGCCAATTTGGCGTTGAAATTTTATAACAAAATGGGTTACCAGGTAGTGGGCAAATTTCGATTATCAGATACCACTTTTCATTTAATGAAAGAAGAATATAGAGGCATGTTGATTTTAAAAAAAGATTGCTAATAAATAGCTAAATCTTCCCCATTAACAACAGCTCCAGTATATTTTGTTTTAATCTCTTCTAATAAACTTTGCAAAGTACTTCCAAAATTTAGTTGATGAGTAAGTACTAATAATTTTGGTTTAACTTGATTTGCTATTTCTGCTAATTGATAGGTAGAAGTATGAAAAGCAGAATGATAGTCCTGCCATCTTTTTGTGCGTTTTTTAAGTCCGGAATCTGAATACACTTCATGAACTAAAATATCACAATCTTTTGCATATTTTATTAAATTTTCACTGTAGGTGCAGTCACCTGATATAACAATTTTTTTATCCTTGGTTTGAAAAACATACCCAAAAGCATTTTGCCAATTTCCGTGTTGTACTTTAAATGCAATAACACTTACATTACTATCTTTATAAATTTCACCTTCTTTTATTTCATTTGACTCAACACGATATGCAATGGAGTCACCTTTTTCTAAACCATTTATTCTGATATCAATATCTTCTTTATATGCTTTCATTATCTGTTGAGTCATCTGTTTGATGCCCAAAGGACCATAAATTGAAATGGGGGCATTTCTATCTAATACAGCTGGTGATAAAATAATATCTGCAAGACCAATAGTATGATCTGAATGTAAATGAGTAATAAATAAAGTTTTCAATTGTGCTGCTTCTAATGCAGGAAAACCCAATGCACTAGCTTGAGCAGCCCTTCTTACAACACCTGGCCCACAATCCACTATATAGGAAGTATTATTTACTACAATTGCAAGTGAAGGACCAGACTTATTTGGATCGGCAAATGGAGTGCCAGTACCCAAAAGAATTAAATGTGTATTAGTATTTGTATTTTGGGCAAATAACCCACTTTGTGAAAATGAAAAACAAATAAGAATGAAAATGATAATTTTACATCCTATATAACTAGAATAAAAAGTTTGATTTACTTTCATATAGTTAAATGTAAGAAAAACAACATAAACTAAGTAAAAGCAACCAGCTACTTAATATAAATTATTTTAAAGAAAATGCTATATAAAGATCCCCAGATGGTGATCCAAGTTTACCTCCTCCACAAGCAATTACAACATATTGTTTACCATTTACTTCGTATACAGAAGGTGTCGCATACCCAGGATAGGGCAATTTTACTTCCCATAACAATTGGCCATTCCTTTTATTAAAAGCTCTAAACTTACTGTCTTTTGTAGCTGCAATAAACAATACACCGCCAGCAGTAACAGCTGGACCACCATAATTTTCTGTACCAGTATGAATACCTTTTTCTAAAAATTCAGGTGTTTCTCCTAAAGGTATCTTCCACTCAATTTTACCAGTATTTAAATTGATAGCATTCAAAGTTCCCCATGGTGGTGAAACAGCTGGATAACCTTGTTTAGTTAAAAATTTATTATACCCAGTACTAGAGTAGGGCAATTCCCAATATGGATTGATTTTTTTTGCAGGACCTTTAAAGGTTAAAGATTGTTTATTTTTTTGATTCAGAATAAAACTTGCAATTGCCTCTTTTTCTTCTTTGTTTAATTGATTAAAAGCTGGCATCATTCTTCTACCATTATTTAATAAATCATAAAATCCTGCATCATTGTATTTCTTATCTACGCCTATTAAACTTGGGTAATTACCCCCACCTTTTCTCTCTGGACCATGACAAGCCATACAATTTGTTTTATACAATCGTAATCCAACATCAATGTTTGATTCAGCTTTTGGTAGTTCATTCTTTTGATCCACCATGGTTAAGATCCAAGGCATCTCATTGGCATTCACATACATTAATCCAGTTGTAGGATCAAAAGAAGGACCACCCCATTCAGCGCCACCGTCAAACCCAGGGAAAATGACTGTTCCTATTTTAGAAGAAGGATTGAAAATAAAACCTGTATTTAATTTTGATAATTTTTCTTTAATCTCTTTTTGTTCATCTATTGAAATCAAATTATTAATTTCTTTTTCTGTAAACGCTTGTCTTGCAAAAGGAGCAATTATTGTGGGCCATGGTTGGGTAGGTGAAAGTTTTTCTCCTACCAATTCCGTACTAGTTGGAACAGACACTTCTTTAATTGGATAAATTGGTTTACCATTTGTTCGGTCTAACAAAAAGATAAAACCAGATTTAGTGGGTTGTGCAAGGGCATCTATTTTCTTGCCATCTTTACTTATTGTTACTAAAGCTGGCGCAGTGGGTAAGTCCCTATCCCAAACATCATGATGAACAGTTTGAAAATGCCATACTTTTTTACCATTAGTTGCATCTAAGGCTAAAATGCTATTCGCAAATAAATTATCCCCCAACCTCTTGCCCCCATAAAAATCATAAGATGCAGAGCCCAATGGAGCATATACGATACCTCTTTCTTCATCCAAGCTAAAACCAGCCCAAGCATTCACACCTCCAATATTTTTCCAAGCATTTTTATCTTCCCAGGTTTCATACCCTTCTTCACCTGGATGTGGTATGGTATGAAATTTCCATCTCAGCTTCCCAGTGTGTACATCATATGCACGAATATATCCTGGTGCTGCAGCTGCTTCTTCATTAACTCTTGAGCCAATAATTATTAGATCTTTATAAATTATGCCTGGACTTGTCATGGCTACATACAAATTAGAAACATCCCTTCCTAAATCATTATGCAAGTCTATTTTCCCTTCTTTACCAAAGTCTTTGATTAATTCTCCGGTCTCCGCATTCACACAAAATAAATTAGATCCAGCTGCATAAAACAGTCTTGCACTTTTATGATCTTCAAAATAGGTTACCCCTCTACAAACATTCATCGCAAAATAACCAACTCCTTTAACACCTTGTTCTGTTATTTTATACGGATCAAAAATCCATTTTGACTTACCTGAACTTGCATCAATGGCAAACAATTTTAATTTTGGAGACACCCCGTACAACACATTTTTAATCACAATTGGATTTACTTGAATCTGCGTGTACTTATCGGTATCGCCCGTTTTATATTCCCAAGCCTTAACCAAATCTTTGACATTATTGGTGTCAATTTGATTTAATCCTGAATAACGAATGTTTTCTTTAGATCCTCCATAAACCTCCCAAGTTTTATTAGAACTGGGCGTTTTACAAGAAAAGAGTATACAAACAAAAATTACACAAATGGATAAATGATGATTTCGCATGTTAAAGATTTAAATCATATTGATAGACTTCGCTCATTATTAACTAACTTAGAATTAAAGAATTCAAAGATGATGACTAAAGCTACTTCATTTATATTGTCAGTTGGCATTTTATTTCAAGCAAATGCTCAACAAACAGTTTTAAAAGCAAAATTATTGATTGATGGAACTGGGAAAACAATAAGCCATCCAATAATTGTAATTGAAGATAAAAAAATAATATCAGTTACGGAAAATGGTAAAGCACCAAACAATGCTACAATCATTGATTTAGGAGATTACACCCTTTTACCTGGCTTAATTGACGCACATGTACATCCAAACACCCATTCGGACGATTATCAAATTGCCCATTTAAAAGGATCTTCTGCATCAAAAGCTTTAACAAGTTTAAAAGCCTGCCAAGATCTTTTGAATGCAGGCTGGACCAGTTTGAGAGTAGCAGGTGATGCGGATGTAGGATATTCAAATTTTGATGTTCGAAATGCTATCAATAAAGGAACTTTTGTTGGGCCACACATTTATGGAGCAGGGCATTACTTATCTGTACTTGGAGGAGGCGGTGACATTAACTTTTTCTCTCCAGAACAGACTGTTATTCCTGATGGTATAATAGTAAGTGGCCCGGAGGAAGTTAGAAAAGCTGTACGAACAGAAATAAAATATGGGAGTGACTGGATTAAAATTTTAGAAACCGGTGCATTCATGACCGTAGGTGACAATCCACAAAATGTTCACTTCAGTCCAGAAGAATTAAATGCCGCAATAGAGGAAGCCAATAGAAGAGATGTTCCAGTGATGGCTCATGCACATGCAACTGATGGCATTAAACAAGCTGTCAAGGCTGGCGCACGCTCTATTGAACACGGAACATACATTGACGACGAAGCCATTGATTTAATGCTTAAACATGGCACTTATTTAATACCTACTCTCACAATCGATTTATATTTTAAAGAAATTATTCCAGATAGTAAAGCACTAACAAAAGCTATTGATTTAGCTAAGAAAACAAGGATTGCATTTTATGAACAATTAAGAAAGTCAATTGCTAAAGGTGTTAAAATTGGTGTAGGAACAGATTATGTAGGCTGGCCAGCAGCATTTTCTGCGAGAGAATTTACAGAACTAGTAAGCCTTGGTATGAGCCCAATGCAAGCAATTATGGCTGGTACTAAAGTAAATGCAGAATTATTACGTAAGGACAAAGAAATTGGAACAATAGAAGTTGGAAAGTTTGCCGACATTATTGCTGTAAAAGGAGATCCATTAAAAGACATCAGTGAATTACAGAGAGTGAAATTTGTAATGATTGGAGGAAAGGTGGTTAAAAAAGAATAGTTAATGGTTTTCCAGACTCTATTAGATATGAAATCAGAAAAAAATAAAAGTTTTGACAGACTTGAAATTGGATAAAATTAAGGCAGGAATAAAAATCAAAAGCACTGACGAATTAATAGGTAGCTTTTTCGAAAGTTCAACAATTCTAATTGTCAAACACAACAACCAAGGCAGTGTGGGTTTTATAACAAATAAACCATTTGGGAAATACTTGCATGAACTCATTGAATTTAAACATAGTAACCCATTTCCTCTGATGGATGGTGGCCCTGTTGATAGAGATCATCTCTTTGTATTGCACAAGCGACAAGATTTAATTGATGGAGGCGAACATTTAATCAATGAGCTTTACTTGGGAGGCAATATGGAGCAAGTGATTGCTGCTATTAACAGTAGTGAAATTAATCAAGAAGAAATGCAAATTTTTATTGGCTATTGTGGATGGGATTTGGGTGAATTAGAAGCAGAAATTGAAGAAGGGAGCTGGAAAATTGAGTAATTCAAACAATTATCTTTGATAAACATTCGTTACAGAAACTCCCGCTGTATCTGTTAAAATGAAAGTGTATTTATTACTTGCATCCCAGCTATATTTTACATACCCATTTTTAGTGCCTCTTTTATAAGTAAGCAAATATCCATTGGCACCAACTGCAGTAAAATCAGTAATCACCGCCCCACTTAATGGACTTGTTGCGGGACGAACAGGCTTAGTAAATGCTTGTGGAATAACTTGATTTTCAGGAGCAGAAGTAGCAGGATCCAATGTAACCTTTCCCTTCATGGCACCAACTACATAAGGATAATCAGTTGTACCGTGATAATGATATGTGCCATTTGTTCCAATATGACCATGACAAGTATCCAATACATTCATTACAGCGCCATCAGGTTCTTTTGATCCATAAACAGCAAATCCATCTACCGCATATGCAATGGGTTTTAAACCATTAGTAGAAGATAAGTGTAGTGGAGCTGCGTGATAATGATAATCATCCCCCCTACCACAATGTCCACCCCAATTATCTAATTCGCCAATTTTATAGGAGTCTTCTCCTCTATTATTTAATGCATTAAAAATAGGTATACCATTTACTGCCACAGCCACTGCACCTTTCATTAAATTGGTTTTTGTACTTAAAGGTATAGTAGCGTAGCTTGGTTGTAAAGGTATTGACCAACTATTGGCACCATTATAAGGTTGAGTAATTGGCACTTGTTGTTGCCAACTTGTAATACCAATCATCATATTGTGATTAGGTATACCATTTGAAGCAATATAAAAATAAGTGTCGTCCCAAGTAGTTGAAATAGCAGGTTTAAAGGCACTAAAAGCCGAATCAATAGAAGCAGTATTTGTTTTAGGAATAACCACAACAACCGGATTGTTAGGCGTTGTATTAATGGGTGTATTTATTGTTGAAGTAGTTGTTGAAGTTGATTTACTACATGCAATTAAAATAGTAATAAAAAAAAGAAAACTAAAAGCACTTAATCCTAGACTTGAATGAAGGATATAATTATTAAAGATGTGTTTATTTAAAAAATAAATAGCTACAATGCTAAAAGATAATAAAAATAAAGGGAGATATTTGAATTGATTGCCAGTTTCTGGAAATGCATTTATATTATCAGAAATATTGAAATGATTAATCTTATTTATTTTCCATTTGGCTAACTGTTGGTCTTGAATACTTAAATCACTGATTAAAACAGCCACTATTTTTCCCTCTTCTTGTTCAAGATAAATTGTATTATCTTTTGCAAAAGAAAAATTTCCTTGAATAGACTTGCCAGAATTTAATCTCCATGTATTTAAAACATTACCATCCCCTTTATGATAATGACCTCCTGGATGAGCTAATGTATCATTGGAATTAAAAAAGAAAAACACTGAAATCAGATAAAGTAGTTTTTTCATAATTAAGGTCTTGTATAGGTTACGCTCATTACAGCACTGTCTACAATTTTATTTTTCATCCCCGCTAGCAGTATATCCATTGTTACCTGAGTATTAGGTACTGTAATTGTTGGAGCGGCATTCAAAGCATACATAGTTAAAACATACACTTTTGCCCCAGGACCCTGGGAACATGGAGGTGTATAAGTGGTTTTTCCATTCACTGTATTAATACCAAAAACTCCTATAGATTTGGAATCATCGGGAATAGAACTAATATTAGCTGGAATATTATAAAGTACAATATAAACATGCTTATCTCCAGTCGGCGGTATGGTATACATAGTTATAGCATAACTTGAAGTGGCTGCAGGGGCATTAGACCATTGTAAACCGGGAGATATTCCCAAGCTATCACAGGTATATAATTTGGGATATGTGCCATTGTGTACAAATCCATTTCCACTGAATTTCAATTGATTGGCAATTGTTGGTGCACTAACCACTGGGGTTTGAGTAACAGGTGCTTGGGTAACAGGCGCCACCACAGTATTGGCTGATTTTTGACAGGCTGCCAATAAAATAGAAAAACTAACTATATAGATGATCTTTTTCAATTAACTGACTTTATTTAAGTTAGACCATTAATTTGCACAAAAGTTTAATTTAATATTAAACTTTTAATCTATCGGCTGGTCTAAATTAAAGATATAAATACCCTTAAATCTTGCGTAAACTATTTTTTATACTTCTAGTAACTTGTTTAGGCAACCAAAAACTATTGGGACAGAATTATTCCATTATATTGGGTCGACCAACAGATAAATCTATATCCATTAGTTTACTTTTTGATCAAAATACAGATTTTTATATCGAATACGGCACCAGTGCTCAAACTTATACCAAAACTAGTTCCACCTTTTTCACTGCCGCCAATCAATCATACACAATTACACTGTCTGATTTAACAGTTAATACAAAATATTACTATCGTCTAAGATATAAGAATAATGCTGTCACTAGTTTTAGTGCAAGTGCCGAGTATTATTTTCAAACACAAAGAAATAAAGGAGAGGCATATACTTTTACTGTAGAGTCTGATGAACACTTGTATGATAAAAAAGGAATAAGAAGTATGTATCTGGTTACCCTAAATAATCAATCGTTGGATAAACCTGATTTCATGCTTTCACTTGGAGATATATTTGGCGATGATCATAATCCAACTACCATCACTTCTAATGATTTAAATTTATTACATAAAGATTACAGACAATACCTAGGTACTATTTGTCATTCTATTCCGTTTTTTATAAGCTTAGGAAATCATGAAGGTGAAAATGATTTTTATTTAAATCAAAATCCTCCTAATAATCTTGCAGTTTGGGGTACTTATTGGAGAAAATATTATTACCCAAACCCCTCTCCAAATAGTTTTTATTCAGGAAATATGGATAATGAACCATACGGTATTGGAAGTCCAGAAAATTATTATGCATGGACTTGGGGTGATGCACTATATGTTGTACTAGATGTTTATAGATATCAAAATGTAAATTCAGATAAGCCCCAAAATTGGGATTGGTCTTTAGGTTTGAAGCAATACACTTGGCTCAGAAATACACTTGAAACAAGTACAGCAAAATACAAGTTTGTTTTTGCACATCATATTAGAGGACAAGGTAGAGGAGCTTTAACCAATGCTAAATTATTTGAATGGGGAGGATATGAAGCTGACGGTAAAACTTACGGATTTGATAAAAACAGACCAGGTTGGGGAAAGCCTATTCATCAATTATTCAAGGATAATGGAGTAAATATTTTTTTCCAAGGTCATGATCATTTGTTTGCACATGAAGTTTTAGATGGTATACATTACCAAGAAATTCCCATGCCTAGCGATTCTACTTATATGATTGGGAAACTGGCCAATGCAGATGCTTATACTTCAGATACACTTGACGGAACGGGACATATTAAAGTGAGTGTTTCCAGTTCTTGTGTAAAAGTGGATTATGTAAAAGCTTATTTACCCAAGGACACTCTTGATGGGAAGCATAAAAATAGAGAAATAGGATTTTCTTATACCATTGGCACATGTTTAGTTACTGGAATAAATGATATAGATAATCAGAATATTAGCGATTTTGTCAGAATTTATCCTAACCCTACAAGTAATTTAATTAATTTAAATTTTGTAGCCCCCATTTTCAAATATGAGTCAATACTATTTGATGAAGTTGGGAATCAAGTACTAATATCAAATCAAAAACAGATTGACATTAGCACATTACCCAATGGTGTATATGTGCTGTCCATCAAAACTGATACTTGGCAAAAAAGTCAGAAAATTATAATTAGTAAATGAGAAAGTTAATAACTATACTGTTTATATTAATTAGTCATTATATAAATGCTCAAAATTATACTGAGATTTTAGGACGCCCAACAGATTCTAGTATGACAATGAGTATATTATTTGATAAAGCAGCCAATGTTTATTGGGAATATGGATTTAGCAGTGGCTCCTACACAAACAATACGCCTATTTTTACAACTATTACAGATACACCAATTGAAGTAAATTTTAATAATTTATTACCTAATACAAAATATTTTTATCGAACTAAATATAAACTTACAAGTAGTAATACATACATCAATGGATCCGAACATTATTTTCAAACACAAAGAAAATCAGGCTCAACTTTTTCTTTTGTTGTAGAAGCAGATCCTCATTTAGATAGCAATTGCGATCCTGAAGCATATAAAATAACATTGCAGCATATGCTTTCAAAAAAACCCGATTTTATTGTTGATTTAGGAGATAATACAATGAATGATAAACTTCCAGTGGTTGATAAAGCGTCCATCATTGATAGAACTTTACTTTTCAGAAAGTACTTTAATGAACTCACTCATTCAGCACCTTTATATATTACACTAGGTAATCATGAAGGGGAACTTGGGTGGTTACCAAATACCAATGAAAGTAGTTTGCCCACTATGGCAGCTCTAATAAGAAAAACATACTTCCCCAATCCATATCCTAATTCATTTTATTCAGGTAATACAGTAAATGAACCAATGGTTGGAATTAGGGAAAACTATTACGCCTGGGAGTGGGGTGATGCACTTTTTGTAGTTATTGATCCTTACATGTACACTAAAACTAAGCCAGGCTGGGGCTGGACACTTGGATTAGAACAATATAATTGGCTAAAGAAAACTTTAAGTAACAGTAAAGCAAAATTTAAATTTTTATTTAGTCATCAATTAGTTGGCGGATCTAGTACAGAAGGAAGAGGAGGTTCGGAATTTGCACATTTATATGAAATGGGAGGCAGAAATACTGATTCTACTTTTGGTTTTAGCACCAATAGAGTTGGCTGGGACAAGCCTATTCATTATTTGATGTTTGAAAATAAAGCAAGTATCTATTTTCATGGTCATGATCATTTATTTGCAAAACAAGATAAAGACGGAATAGTATATCAAGAAGTTCCTCAACCATCGGCAAAAAACTTAACTACCATTACAGGTACTGCCTATGGATATGCAAATGGTATATTAATGCCTAATAGAGGTTATTTGTATGTAACAGTTGGACCTGATAAAACTCAAGTAGATTATATAAAAACCTATTTACCTAGCGAAGAAAATGCCAGTAGAAAAAATGGAGATATTGCATACTCTTATAATATTGTACCTTCTTTAGTTACTGGAGTGAATGAAATTATAAGCAATGATTTCATTAAAGTTTACCCTAACCCAACTTCAAACAGCATTATCGTGGAAGCCAAAACTCCTATTTTAAACTTTCAAATTAAGCTCTTAAATATAATGGGTGAAACAGTTTTGATAACTAAAAACAAATTGATTGATGTATCAGGATTACCTAATGGTATTTACTTCTTGAATTTTGAAACCGATCAATTTGTCTCAAGTAAGAAAATTGTAGTAGAGCACTAGGCATCTACTTAGTATCGTCATATCCAAATTTCTGATTTAATGCAAATACCGCTTCTGCAGAAAAGTCATTATTGTGAATCAAAGCAAGTTGCCCATCTATTAAACCTTTTTTAGTTGGTAAGAGTCTGGCATTTTTTTCAAAAATAGCATTAGCCTCATTTTGATCTGAGGATGGAAGCTTGCCAATTGCAGTAACTACATCTTCCATTTGACGAATTACAGATAATATTTGATTTGGAATCCATGAAGTAATAGGTGTGCCTCCTGTAGCCATTGCATACTTAGTATTAGCCATAATATATTTTTGAACAAACTGCCAGTGTCCATTTCTAAAGTGATATATCTCTTCTAAAATACCTAGTAAATAACATAGGCCAGTTACATCTTTATTTTCAACCAACTTACCCATTAAACCTTTTGGATGCAATGTTTTCATTGATGTTTCCAAGTCTTTAAAAAATTCTTGTATACAAGTTGGGCGATATAATCTAAGATCTAACAAGTATTTAGTGAGTTCATTTTCTGGATAATAAAAAATAACCCCTGAAAAAATATCTTGCATAGGAATTATATCATCTTGTGCTCCTGTTTGACCTCTAAAAGCCTTTGGTTCATCCCATACATTTTCATAAACCACTCCATCGCCAAATAATTCTGTATTACCCTTGACACCCATAATAAAAATTCTAAAATCATTGTATCGTTGCCATCTCGAAGCTTTCCACATTTCTTTTCTTCGCTCATTCATTTGCTTCATTGTTGTCCAATTCTTTTGCAGCAAATCGCCAACAGTTGCCACTCCACTATGTAAAGCTTGAATTGTTTGCATTACTGTGCCTACTAAGTTGGCTGAGAATCTATTGATGTCAACATGAAGCATAATAAATCCAACCTCATCGGGCTGTCCAGAAAATCTATTGCACATGGTAATATTTTCCCAATTTAAATCTCCTTTCTCGTCCAACTTTTTATAATTTCCCAAAGAATAAGCATAATGATAATCTAACCAAGCAAATACTTTCAACTTATCTGCTACTTTACAAAAAGGTTGTGCAATATTTGCTGGTAAAACATTTCTTGCTTTCCCATATTTCCCATCTTTTCTAAATTGCTGAAAAGAAGGTTCTAATAAATATGCAGAAGCCAAAAAACTATATGATCTGAAAAGGGCTTGTAAAACAAAAATGTCTTCTTCTTTTTCCACATCTGCCAAATGGTTTTGAATGGCTAAGGTTGGAGCAACAATTGCATCTTCTGTATTTAAATACCCAAACTCGTTTTCATTCAAGACAACAGGCATATGATCTAATACAGCTTGTAAGTCATTGTATTTACTTGGTAATTTTACCAATGGAGCTTTGACTGGTAAAAAACCATGATGAGCACTTACATTAAAAAAACCGTCGCTGTAATTAGACTTTATAGACATAAGATTATTTTTGTAATAGGTAAATGTAGAAAAACTCACTCAAAACAAAAAACGACCTAAGAATAAACATAAGTAGTTGATAATCATTATATTAAATGTTCACTTTTGATTGATTTAGTATAAAAGTGGTCATTTTGTGTGAGTTGCTCCTCACGCAAAAAACAAATTGATTGATGTATCAGGATTACCTAATGGAGTTTACTTCTTGAATTTTGAAACCGATCAATTCATATCTAGCAAAAAAATTGTTATTCAACATTAAACTTTGGTCGCTTTCATCCCAATATAATTAAAATATATCATATTTATTACGTAAATA
>CAWULX010000014.1:0-19750 GCA_963923775.1 uncultured bacterium | reverse complement strand
AAAACAAAAAGATGAAAGTTAGAGCATCTATCAAAAAACGTAGTGCCGATTGTAAGATCGTGAAGCGTAAAGGTAAATTATACGTAATCAACAAAAAGAATCCTCGCTTTAAGCAAAGACAAGGATAGTAACCATTTAAGTAAATAAAAACAAGTTTTAAAATATGGCTCGTATTGCCGGTATAGACTTACCAAAAAACAAAAGAGGAGAAATTGGATTACAATACATTTTCGGTATTGGTCATTCCACTGCTCGTTACATCTTAAACAAAGCAAACATCAGTTACGATAAAAAAGTAAACGAATGGAATGATGAAGAGCAAACTGCAATTCGTAATATCATCAACGCTGAATTTAAAGTAGAAGGTGCTTTGAGAAGTGAAGTGTCAATGAGTATTAAGCGTTTGTTGGACATCGCTTGTTACCGTGGTTTACGTCACAGAAAAGGTTTACCTGTTCGTGGTCAAAGAACTAAGACTAACTCTCGTACTCGTAAGGGTAAGCGTAAGACAGTTGCTGGTAAGAAGAAAGTAGCTAAAAAATAATAACCTAGGGTAATGTTGGGAAACTAACATTACCCTTTGCTATAAAATCCCTATCAGAATTGGATCCTGTTAAACCAACAGGGGAGATTTGATAAGGTTTCCGCCTCGGCGGAATTTTCTATTAAATAACCCGCTTTGTTTTTCAAAAAAATAGAGCACACCTCAAGTAAAATGGCAAAACCACAAAAAGCACAAAACAGTGCAAAAGCAGCTGCAAAAAAGAGAGTCGTTAAAATCGACGCAGCAGGCGAAGTGCGTATTAACGCAAGTTTCAACAATTTAATCATTGCATTCACTAACAAAGCTGGTCAAGTAATTAGCTGGAGCAGTGCTGGTAAAATGGGCTTCAGAGGTTCTAAGAAGAACACTCCTTATGCAGCTCAAATGGCAGCAGCTGACGCAGCTAAGGTTGCTTTAGACGCAGGTGTGAAAAGAGTAGATGTATTTGTAAAAGGTCCAGGTTCTGGTCGTGAAGGAGCTATTCGTTCTATTTCTCAATCAGGTATCGAAGTAACTTCTATCCGTGACGTGACTCCAATGCCACATAACGGTTGTCGTCCTCCAAAACAAAGAAGAGTATAACAATATTATTAAACCGGGTATTGCATTCATTTTAGATTTTTACTGATGCTTTACCGTCATCAAAAAATCAAAAACAATTATTATGGCACGTTACACAGGTCCCAAAACCAAAATTTCCCGCATTTTCGGTGAACCTATTTTAGGAAACTCAAAATGGTTGGGTAAAAACAGCAACCCTCCAGGTCAACATGGTGCGCAAAGAAAGCGTAAGCAATTAGGAGAGTATGCATTGCAATTAAGAGAAAAGCAAAAAGCAAAATACACTTATGGTGTATTAGAGCGTCAATTCCGTAAAACATTTGAAGAAGCATCTCGTTTAAAAGGTGTTAAAGGTGAAAACTTGATCAAATTATTGGAAGCACGTTTAGACAACACTATTTTCAGAATGGGTTTAGCAGCTAGCCGTCCAGAAGCTCGTCAGTTGGTTGCTCATAAGCATATCGCAGTTAACGGTGAAGTAACCAATGTCCCTTCTTACACTTGTAAGCCAGGTGATGTAATCACTTACCGTTCTAAGAGTGCACACAATACTTCTATCGTAAGTAAGCAACGTCCTTCAAGCACGAAGTTTAGCTGGGTAGATTGGAATCCAAACACAAACACTGGTACATTTATTGCAATGCCAGAGCGTGAAGCAGTTCCAGAGAATATCAAAGAACAATTAATCGTTGAATTGTATTCTAAATAGTAGCACTTAACAACATTTCTTTCTTCGGAAAGATTCAAATAAAAAAAAGTTTACCATGGCAATATTAAGTTTTCAAAAACCAGATAAAATTGTTTTACAAAAAGCAAACGACTTTGAAGGACAATTCGAATTCCGTCCATTAGAGCCAGGATTTGGTTTAACATTAGGGAACGCTTTGAGAAGAGTATTATTAAGCTCTTTAGAAGGTTTTGCAATTGTAGGTATTAAAATTGAAGGTGTAGACCACGAGTTTGCAACAATCAAAGGAATTACAGAAGACGTTACTGAAATGATCTTAAACTTAAAACAAGTTCGTTTTAAGCGTAAGGGTGATCAAGACGTTAGTTCTGAAAAATTAACTTTATCTATTAAAGGTGGTAATGAGTTCAATGCTGGCCATATTGGTGATGCATCAGCTCAATTCCAAGTTATGAATCCTGAATTAGTGATTTGTACAATGGATCCTTCCGCTAAATTAGATATCGAATTAACTATTAACAAAGGCCGTGGTTATGTACCAGCTGAAGAGAATAAGTTAAAAGAAATGCCATTTGGTTATATCGCTATAGATTCTATTCATACTCCAATTAAGAACGTGAAGTATTTAATGGAAAACTATCGTGTTGAGCAAAGAACAGACTATGAAAAATTAATCTTAGACGTAGCTACTGATGGCACTATTCATCCTGAAGATGCAGTAAAGCAAGCTTCAAGAATCTTGATCCAACACTTAATGATTATCACTGATGAGAATATCACTTTCGATAACAAAGAAGACAAGAAAGAAGATGTAGTAGATGAGCAAGTATTACAATTAAGAAAAGTATTAAAAACTCCATTAGAAGATTTAGATCTTTCAGTTCGTGCATTTAACTGTTTGAAAGCTGCTAAAATTAACAGCTTGAGCGAATTAGTTCAATATGAGCAAGAAGATTTAATGAAGTTCAGAAACTTTGGTCAAAAGTCTTTATCTGAAATCGAGCAAGTATTGATCGAGAGAGGATTGAGCTTTGGAATGGATTTAGGTAAATTAGGATTAGACAAATTAGATTTACAATAATTGTAAATCATTATTGATAACCGAGTGAAAGCTCAAGCCTTACAATTCCTGACACGGTGTAAGGATAAAAATTAAAAGTCATGCGTCACGGAGACAAACAAAACAACTTAGGCCGTAAGAAGGCACACAGAGAAGCATTATTGATGAATTTAGCTTGTCAGTTAATTATGCACAAGCGTATCGTTACAACTTTAGCAAAAGCTAAAGCCTTAAGAACTTATTTTGAGCCATTGGCTACAAAAACTAAGAAAACAGGTAGTAAAGATATCATCAGTCATAACCACAGAATTGTGTTTAGCTATTTAAATGATAAGGCTGCTGTAAAAGAATTATTTACTGTAGTGGCTCCAAAAATTGCTACTCGTCCAGGTGGATATACTCGTATCATCAAATTAGGTATTCGTCCAGGTGACAATGCTGAAAAAGCAATGATTGAATTAGTAGACTTCAACGAAATCTATGGTAACTCAGTAAATGCTGCTGTAGAACCAGCTAAGAAAACTCGTAGAAGTAAAGCGCCAGCTGCACCTAAAAAAGCTGCTGAAGCTCCAGCTACAGATGAAGCAACTGATTCTACACCAGAAGCAGCTGCTGAATAATGATTGATGTGAATTAAGATATAAGGCAAGACTTTGGTCTTGCCTTTTTTTTGACTAATTTTGACCAACTAATAAGACCCTATACAATGAGTGCACAACCCGCAGTTTTAGTTTTAGCCGATGGCAATGTATTTCATGGACAAGCTTTTGGTAAAATAGGTACCACAACTGGTGAGATCTGTTTTAACACTGGTATGACAGGTTACCAAGAAGTATTTACTGATCCAAGTTATACTGGACAAGTAATCATTATGAACAATGTTCATATTGGGAACTATGGTGTAAAGGCAACTGATGTGGAAAGTAGTACAGTAAAAATTCATGGTTTAATTGGTAGAAATCTAGAAGAAAAATACAGTCGTGCATTAGCCGATGGAAATTTGAATGAATATTTAATTGCTAATAATATTGTTTCTATTAAAGGGTTAGATACAAGAGCATTGGTTGCGCATGTTAGACAATCTGGTGCAATGAACTGCATAATTTCTTCAGATAATCTAGACATAGCATCTTTGAAGAAACAATTAGCAGCGGTGCCAAGTATGGATGGCTTAGAATTAGCAAGTACGGTTAGTACAAAAGAAGTATATGAATTAGGCGATAAAAATTCTGCCATCAAAGTATCTGTTTTAGATTTTGGTGTGAAACATAATATTCTGCAATGTTTAGTAGATAGAGGAGCGCATGTAAGAGTGCATCCAGCAAAAACAGATTTTGCCACTTTAAAAGCATTTAATCCTACAGGCTATTTCTTATCTAATGGTCCTGGTGATCCAGCTCCAATGGATTACGCAGTAAAGACTATTAAAGAAATTTTAGCGGAGAAAAAACCATTATTTGGTATTTGTTTAGGGCATCAATTACTAGCTTTAGCGAATGATATTCCAACTTTCAAAATGCATCATGGCCATAGAGGTTTGAACCATCCAGTAAAAAATGTATTAACGGGTAGATCCGAAATCACAACACAGAATCATGGCTTTGGCGTAGACCCTGAGGCGGTAAGAAAACATCCTAATGTAGAAATCTCTCATGTGAATTTAAATGACGATTCAATAGAGGGTATAAAATTAAAAGATAGACCTGCATTTAGTGTTCAATATCACCCAGAAGCCACACCAGGTCCTCACGATAGCAGGTATTTATTTGATGATTTCATATCTTTAATGAAGTCAAACTAACAGTATGATTAAAATAACCATCATTAATGGGCCTAATTTAAATTTATTAGGAAAGCGTGAACCAGGTGTATACGGTAATGCTTCTTTTGATGAATGTTTGGCTGGTTTAATCAAGCAGTTTCCTAATGTACACTTTACTTATTTCCAATCTAATATAGAAGGAGAGTTAGTAGACGCTATTCAGAAAGCTGGTTTTGATCAAGATGGCATAATCATTAATCCTGCTGCGTATACTCATACATCAGTAGCTATTGGCGATGCTATTGCAGCAATTCAAACTAAAGTGATTGAAGTTCATATAAGTAATGTGCATGCAAGAGAAGATTTCAGAAAAATTTCTCATGTTTCAGCTAAGGCTGTAGGATCCATAGTAGGCTTGGGTTTACAAGGTTACGTATTGGCTACAGAATGGTTTGTAAGCAATGCAAACAAATAAATCTTCATATCAACAACGACTTTGGTGGTTGTTAGGCATTTCCATCATTGTAAAAATTATTTTAGCAAATTTATTAGAGCTAGGTAATGACGAAGTGTATTATTATACTTATGCATTACAACCGGACTGGAATCATTTTGATCATCCACCCATGGTAGGATGGATGATTCGATTAAGTACTTTGAATTTACATTGGCTCTCTGATCTCTCATTAAGATTGGGTAGTATTGTTTGTTCCTTTTTAGCAAGTGTTTTGATTTTTGAAACAGGTATTATTATTAAAAATGAAAGGGCCGGTTTTATTGCAGCATTATTCTATAATTTATCTATTTACACTTCTATAATAGCGGGACTATTTGTACTTCCAGATAGTCCTCAATTATTATTTTTCACTGCTAGTATTTATTTAATGGTGAAGTGGGTTGTAAAGCCACATTTATTTAAAAAGCTTGAATGGATTTTATTAGGGGCTTGTATTGGACTAGCCACTTTAAGTAAGGTACATGGATTATATCTTTGGGCTGGATTTGGAGCTTTTATTATTTTTCATCAATCCAAAACCTTTAAACAGCCATACTTATACATTGCAGGTATAATAAGTATACTTTGTTTAATTCCTATATTCTATTGGAATATTCAAAACGATTTTATTACTTATACTTTTCACTCCAAAAGGGTTGCGCATACTAGTATTCACTTGGATACTTTCTTGCAACAAGTTTTGGGAGAGTTCTTATATCAAAATCCTTTGGTGTATATAGCTACTATATTGGCCTTGGTGAATTTGAAAAAGATAAAATCAATGGTAAAGCAAGAAGCAGTTGTAGTATTATTAATTTGGCTTAGTTTACCCTTAATTTTTACTTTTTGGATATTGTCTTTATTGAATCCAACCTTGCCTCATTGGACAGGTCCTGGTTATATAGCTTTATTTATTTTGGCGGGGGTATATTGGGCTGAAAAATCAAATCAAATTATCCCTAAGATTATTCAATGGGCTATTGCATTATTTGGATCAATCATACTGTGCTTTGTAATTTTAGTGTATATATTCCCTCAGCAGTTAGGTTCTACCAAAAGAGACAATCTAGGGGAGTATAATCCCATTAATGATGTTACGGGCTGGAAGACTTTTAGCACTTCTTTTGAAGGTTTAGTGAAAGAAGACATACAATTAGGTAAAATGCGTTTTGATGCGCCTATATTGACCCATAAATGGTTTCCAGGTGGGCACATCTTATTTTATGTTGCTGCACCTTTGCATAAAGAATTAATTGGGGTAGGGAATTTGGAAGACTTGCACAAATTTGCTTGGTTGAATAAAGATCTCAAAGGGCTTAAAATAGGAATGGATGCTTATGTTATTGAGCCCTCTAATTTGCCTGCGAATACAGAACTCATTTATAGTCCTTATTTTGAAAAAATGGAATTAGCCCGTATTATTCCCATTAAGGTAAGGGGTGTAGAACTAAGATATTTTAAAGTGTATAGATTACTGCATTGTAAGCAATTGCCTCCTTCAGCTTTACCTGCTAAAAGTTAAAGTCATCAAAATCCTTTCTATAGGAGATGCTAATTCCTTGTCGGTTTCTTCTACCCATATTGGATCCGTTAATATCTAAGCTATTTCTATTAAATACTATAGCTCTTAACTTTCTATTTCTTGTTAAAATAAATTCAATATTTAAATCTGGCAGCCATTGGAAATTACCATTTTGAATAGTAGTGGTATTTCTAATGTTGAAATCTAAATCTCCACCAAAATTCACAATAATCTTATCATTCAAGAAGCTTCTGCCTAATTTTAAGTTAACTCTTTGACGATCTATTTTATTAGCATTAAGAGCTATGTTACCACCTGTTGGGTCTAATAAATTTCCACTATTGTATACATTAGATCCTACATCAAATCTCAAACTCTTATCACCAGTTACCTTGGTTAAGAAGCCTGTAATTGATTTATTAATTTCTTTTGCTAATAATTGAGAAATGGTATTAATACCTATTGAAGTAGCAGTATACGCATTGCTAGTATTATTATTACTAAAGCTCACTGGTGCAAAGGCATTAAATACAATTAAGAAAGATACTTGCTTTAATATTTCGTTATCATCTCTTTCTAATCTTGAAATAAATTGAGAAAATTCATTATCAGAGCTAATGGGATTTCCTTGTGGGAAAGCTAAACTAAATTTAATGGAAGGGCTAGATAGTTTATTTCTTAATGCAGCAATTACGAATACATTACCTCTATAGGTTCTAACAGCAGAGCTAAAATTAGCATTCCCTACCAATTCATTTAAGCTAACTCTTTCTGCAGTATACCTCGCATCAACATGAATATCTGCATTATATGGATCTCCTGTCCATTCAATATAGTTGCCTGCTTCAGCAATTAATTCAAAAGGCTTTTTGATAAAAGATTGGAAATTGAAATCATATTTACCGGATTCGATATTGTATTTACCTCTAATGGTTAATGGTTCAATATTGCCCATTCTTAATTTTAATCTACCATTGCCCACAGCTTTAATAACATCACCAGTTAGGTCATCAAAGATTAAATCAATTTGAGTTTTATTATTGGCTGTTACATCTAAATCTACTACTAAATTAAAACTTGGTACATCTGCACTTTTCACTGCAGATTTACCATATTTTTTAAAAACAATAAATTCAGACTTGCCAGTTTCTTTACTAGTGGTATTTGGTAAATAAATATGAGAACTATCGTTCACATCGGCATTAATAACCATTTTAATATTTTCTTCTGGCCCTTTAATGGTCATAGAAGCTTTGCCCACCGCTTTTCCATAGAAATAGGGGTTATCAATAGCCTCCATATTAAGTAGTTCAGTTTTTGGACTACTCATTTCCATATCATAAACTAAATGCTTAAAGCCTTGCTCAAGAATCTTTCCTTTAAACTGAATAGGTCTATTATTTCTATCTTTCAATTGGACATTTCCAAAATCAATACCTTCCTCATTGAAAATAATTTTAGCATTATCAATAAAGTAAGGCACTTTGGTATAGTCAACTATAAAGGAAGCTTTATCCAAAGTAGCCGAGCCTAAAAGGAATGGGTTTTCAATTCTACCTCCAAAATGTAATTGACCTGTGGCTCTGCCTTTTAATTGGTGTAATACCCCACCAATAAATTGCTCCACCAATCCAAAATAAGAATGATTTAAATTAAGTGTTGCGTCTAAAGGGTTCAATGAGTCTTTAATATTATAAGTTCCTTTAGCATTTAAATTATAGCCTTCGTTTGGCGTAGTGAATTCAAATGGCACAATGCCTGTTTGTTTATTATATCCAATGCTTGTTTTAGTTAAACCTACCAAATCATTATTAAAACTAAATTGCTCAATGCTTAATTGAGAATTTAATTGAAACTGCTCATAAATATTATTAAGTTGAATATTCCCATTGGTTAATCCTTCTAATCTTGGGTAACTAAAAAATACTTTCGTCAAATCGCCCAAAATTACATTTTTAACACTCACCTGTAAGCTATTATTATTTGAGCCACTATTAACTACTAGTTCTTGTAATCCTTGAGATAATTTAAAATTTTTAGCATAAGTATTGTTTTTTCTTATACTTAATTGTCCTCCATTTTCAATATCCCATTTTTTTTGATTTAATACAAAATAGGAGGGAGTCCATTTTATAGCCAATCCATCTGAGTAAGTGTTGATAACACCATTTAAATGCATTAATTCAAGAGCGGATTTACTAGAAGCGTCAATGGCTACTTTTGAAACATCATTACTTGTGTTAATTCTAATATTGGGTTGTATTAAATTAAAACTATCCGTCAGGTTGGCGCTAGCTGCATTAATTTGTAAGAAAAGGGAATCTTTTTTACCTCTTGCATCTATTAGGCCATTTTTAATGGTATATTCTTTCCATTGAGCAAATGGAATATTGGCTTTTGCGTTGATTGACTGATTGATGGTGTTTAAAGAACCTATCAATTGAACATTATTAAATCCTGAAAAATCTGGGTTAAAAATTCTAATGTAAGGTTCAAAATAATTTGTTTTAATACTTATATCAAATTGTTGATTGGTTGGATTGTTCTTGGGGGCAGGGATATAAGTAGGCAGATAATTTCTAATAAAGTATTGTACACTAGCTGGAAGGTGAACTAAATCAAATTTACCCTTTATGCTTGCTTGTATATCGTCGCTTGCAATACGAATTAGCTTATTGCCTTTTTCTGTATTTGAACTTAAGGTAAGTGAGTCAAAGTTAATGGTTGAGCTACTTCCTTTTAATTGACCATTAAACAATTTAGCTGTTCCAGCAAAATTATCAATATTGTTTCCTTTAAAATTGACATCAATTACTCCTGTTAATTGAATAGGGTTATCTGTAAAATGCAGTTCTTTAAAATTTGCTTTGATTAAATCACCCACTGCATTAAAGCTTGGAATTTCATTTTTAAAGTCTATTTCTACATTACTTATAAAATTAATATTGGGATCTTTTATTTTAAAAGATCCATCAAATGCTTTTTTCTGTAATATGCCGTTTGTATTAATATGAGTATAGAGGTATTTATTGTACTCTAGTGAATCTATTGTTCCCTCGATATTGGTTTTTATCTTGTCTATATCAAAAGAACTACCGGAGATTTTACCGTTAAAATTCATCCAACCTAAATCGGCAATGTCCAATAGTTTGCCAATGTAAAAATGTTGGGTATTTAGTCTTCCTTCATAAACAGGTTCAGCATTCAAGGGGAATTGAATTCTGATGGCAGTTTCAGCCTTCCCTAAGGCCGATTGAATGGTTGCATTGGCTACAAAATCATACAAAGTACCATTAAACTTTCCTTTAAAAAATAAATTACCTAATTGATTTACTTGCAAGTCTTTGATTAAACTTAAACTAGGCAACCATTGTAATAAGTCTTGGTAATTGGTTTTGGCAAATACATCACTGAAATCAATTTGGGTATTTCGCATATCTGGTATTCCAGACATGCCAAAATTTCCCTTTATAAAAGAGTTATTAAATTGTGCAGTAAGACCTTCGGTTTTAAATGAATCTACTGTTCCTTTAAATGTAAAACTTGTATTAATTTTTTGGTTTAAATTATTCATTGCAGGAGCAAAGAAGGCAATATCATCTGTTGCAATTTGTGCATTAATAAAATGTGCACGCATGGTTACTTTATGATTATAGTCATTAAAATCTTCTACTAAATCATTGTATTCCATTGCGTAGTAAGGGCCAAGAGTACTTTTGTTGGTTTTAATGAAAAGTTTATTTAACTCCATGATATGTGGAGTCATTCTAAACTGTGTTTTTAATTGTTGAAGCTGTAAGCCAGATCTTTCTTTGGCACTTAAATTCACAGTAGCTTTAATAGTGTCTTTAATAAAGCTTGCGTTATTTATTTGTGCATTTAATTCATTTAGTCTAATATGAAATCCATCAAAATATTTAGTTGGCTTTCCAAAATCGTTTTCAATCCAAATTTTTCCCTGTGTAATTTTTATCTCTTTTGCAATTATATTCTTGTTTGGATTATTGAAATACAATTCACCCAAATTGCTAAGGGTATTTTTCTTTTCTGTAACTTTTCTGCGAAGGCCTTTTTTGTTTTGAATGGTATAAAATGGTTTATTCACCACCAATTGGTCAATTTGAATTAAACTATCATTAAAATGTCCAAAATTGGCAATAATATTAGCAGATTGCAACTGCATGCTTTGTCCAGCCCATTCATCATCTTGAACAAAATTGATTTGTGCTATTTCAATTTTCTTTAAATCGTAGGTTTTGTTTTTTCGTGTACCACCTTTATTGAAGTAATCTACTAAAAACTGATAATTCCAAGTAGCAGATTTACGATGTAGGTAAATTTTGGCGCCTTCTAATCCAATGTATTTTATAGTTGGGTTTGAAGCAGAAAAAATGATATCGGAGATTCTTAATTTGAGGGTATGCGTATACAAGAGGGTATCCTTTTGCTGGTCTCTTATTAAGATTTCTTGTAGGTCTAGACTATTAAATAAAGTAAAGCTTACTTTGCTCACTTTAACTTCTGTACCTAGGTTACTAGATAATGTTTGAGCGACTTTTTGTACAAGTTTATTTTGAACCCAAGGTATTTGAATAAAAAGATACATTAATAGCACAATGCCTACTAATGAAGCTAAAAATATTCTAATAAAACGAAGCTTGTTGGGGTGCAAAATCTGTTTTTGTAAAAATACTAAAAAACACTAGAACCCAGCAACGCTATCATCACCTCTTTTATCCCCAGCAGCTTGTCTTTTTCCATTGTCTAGAATGATTACACCATCCATTCTTCCAAAATAACCTCTCTTAGCTGTAGTATAACCCATTGCTTTCAAAGCTTCAATAGTAGCCTCTGGAAAATCTACCTCAAAAGAAACATTATCAGGCATCCATTGATGGTGGAATCTTGGAGCATCTATTGCGGATTTTAAACTCATTTTATGGTCTAATATATTTACTAAACCTTCATACACTTGGTTAGGTATGGTAGTGCCACCTGGAGTGCCAATACTGATATAAGGTTTATTATTTAAGGTAACTAGAGTAGGAGTCATAGAACTTAACATTCTTTTTCCTGGTTGAATTGCATTGGCTTCTCCGCCAATAGCGCCATACATATTAGGTACACCTGGTTTAATGCTAAAATCATCCATTTCATTATTTAATAAAAAGCCAGCACCTGCCACAATGGTTTTATTGCCATACGTATCATTTAAGGTTGTGGTAATGGCTACCATATTACCTTTTGAATCAATTACACTAAAATGAGTTGTTTGATCACTTTCATACGCTTTACCTGCTTGAATATTTTTACTTTGCCCAGCAACACCTACTTGATAATCCTTCATTCTTTCTTGTGCATAGTTATTACTAATTAAAGTTTTAGTAGGCACTTTATAAAAATCAGGATCACCCATATGTTCTGCTCTGTCTGCATAAGCTCTTCTTTGAGCTTCAACCATTAAACTAACTTCAGAAGGAGTATTTAATCCCATTTTTTGTATATCATATGGCTGAATCATTTGAAGCATTTGTGCAATTAAAATACCTCCACTACTTGGTGGCGCAAAACTGATTATATGATGTCCTCTGTAATCAAATTCTAATGGTGTTCTATATTTTGGACGATAGTTTTTCAAATCTTCTAAACTAATAATGCCTTTACTAAAGGACATTTCTTTAACTATTAGGTCAGCGGTTTCACCTTCATAAAATCCTTTCAATCCATTTTTCTGAATTCTTGTTAAAGTATTTGCTAAATCTGTTTGCACTAAAGTATCGCCAGCTTTCCATTGTTCTTTTTGTGTGAAAGCACTTGGGGCAGAACTATTCTTCAAAAATTGTGCTCTTGTGGCATTTAAACCTCTTGCTTCTTTTTCAGTGATGACATATCCATTAGCTGCTAATTCTATGGCAGGTTGAATTAATTTGGACATTGGTAATGTGGCATACTTTAAAACTTCAAACATACCTGCAACAGAACCAGGTATTCCACTAGCAGATGCGCCATCTCTAGAGAGCGTGTTGGAAGGATTTCCTTTCTCATCCAAATACATATCTCTATGACCTTTACTAGGAGCTGCTTCTCTAAAATCAATACCTATTAATTTACCATCTATATTTCTGGACAGCATAAATCCACCACCACCAATATTTCCTGCTCCAGGATGGACTACTGCCAAACTAAACTGAACAGCAATGGCTGCATCATAAGCATTGCCACCATCTTGCATAATGGCTGCACCCACCATACTGGCTAAGGGGTGAGCACTAGTTACAGCTGCGTGGTCAAAGTCCGCTTCTTTAACCAATTGGTAATTGTAAGGGTTAATTTGAGGGTGCTTTTTAAAGAATGACTGAGCAAAGCTAGTAGCCATATTTGCAACAAATAAGCCAACTAGTAAAATGGTTTTAAAGGTCTTGTTCATATTCACAATTTGAACCGTTAAATTACTTAATTTTAAGCTTATTCTGTAGATATTTTATTATAAAATCAAACAAATTATGAAGCTAGTTGCTGAAAGATGTAAGGTTGTAATTGTGTTATTAATATGTCCAATTTTGGCTTTCTCTCAATTACAAAGTCCGGCAGATTATTTAGGGTACCAAGTGGGCACAAGATTTACAAGACACCATCAAATAGTTAGTTATTTTAATGCGGTAGCCAAAGCAATGCCTACAAAGGTTAAATTAATGACATATGGTAAAACCAATGAGGGAAGAGATTTGTTGGTAGCTGCAGTAAGCTCAGCAGAAAATATCGCACAGCTTGACAATATCAGAAAACATAATATTGGCTTGACAGAAGGTACGGTAGAGGATACTAAGCAACCTGCTATTGTTTGGTTAAGTTATAATGTACATGGAAATGAGCCAGCTTCTTCAGAAGCATCTATGTTGACCATTTATGCATTATTAGATCCTACAAATAAAAAATCTGCAGAGTGGTTAGAGCATGTGGTGGTAATGATTGATCCTTGTATCAATCCAGATGGTAGAGACAGATACGTGAACTGGTATAATAATGCAGTAGGTGTAAATGCTTACAATGCAGATCAGCAAGCTAGAGAACATATGGAACCATGGCCTGCTGGGAGAACCAATCATTTTAATTTTGATTTAAATAGAGATTGGGCATGGCAAACACAAGTGGAGACACAACAAAGATTGCCTTTGTATCAACAATGGTATCCTCAAGTACATGTAGATTTTCATGAACAAGGATACAATGAACCTTATTATTTCGCACCAGCAGCAGAACCATTACATGCAGTTTTAACACCTTGGCAAAAAGAATTTCAAGATCAGATCGGAAAGAATCATGCAAAGTATTTTGATCAAAACAATTGGTTATTTTTTTCCAAAGAAAGATTTGATTTATTATATCCTTCCTACGGAGATACCTATCCGATGTACAATGGCGCTATTGGTATGACTTTTGAACAAGGTGGAATTAGTGCAGGTTTGGGTGTACAAGATAAAAACAATGATACCTTAACCTTGGTAGCAAGAGCACAACATCATTTCACTACTGGCATGTCTACGGTTGAAATTAGTGCCAACAATTACCAAAAATTACTGACGGAGTTTAAAAAATACTATCAAAATAGTAGAGTTGGGAATAGTACTACTTATCAAACCTATTTAATCACTTCTGCTTCTGCTCATAAAATAAAAGCCCTTAGTGAATTATTAAAGAAGAACAATATTCAGTTCGGAACTTATTCTGGTAATACAAGTATAAAGGCTTTTGATTATTATACTAAAGCAGAAGGAAATTTTAATAATGAAGGGTATACTATTGCAGTAAATACTGCTCAAGCTCATGGAGTTTTGGCAAGTGTATTATTAGATCCTATCACACAAGTAAATGATTCCAATACTTATGATATTACTGCATGGTCATTGCCTTATGCATTTGGTGTACATGGGTATGCAACTAAAGAAAAATTAAATCATCAAGCAGGATTTACAGCACCCACTTATGAAATTGCTTCAACGCAATATGGATATTTGATTCCTTATAATAGTTTTAGTACAGCCAAAGTATTAGCACAATTATTGAATAAGAATATCAAAGTACGCTATGCAGAAAAAGCTTTTACCACAGCAGGTAGAACTTTTGAGAAAGGAACTTTAATGGTTTTAAAAACTAGTAATGCAACTAATTGGGCTTCGGATACCAAATCTATTTGTGAAGCTGCAGAAGTGGAAGCAGTTGCAGTCTCTACTGGATATTCGGAAAAAGGAGCAGATTTTGGCTCTCCTTTAGATAAAATAATTAATCATGCGCCTAGAGTTGCATTACTTACTGGAGAGGGGGTTAATGCATTGGCAGCAGGGGAAGTATGGAATTATTTTGAACAACAAATTAATTATCCAATTACCCAACTTACTTATACAATGATGAGTAGAATAGATTTGAATAAGTATGATGTAATTATTGCACCAGAAGGACAATACAGAGATTTAAATGCAAAACCTATCGCCGAAAAATTTCAAGCATTTGTTAGAAAAGGAGGTGTGTTGATTGCTTTTGAGTCTGCGGCACAACAATTTGCTGCAAATGCTGATTGGGGTGTTAAAGCTAAAGAATTACCTAGCCCTTCAAAGCCAAATATCTATGATTTAGCGAAATATGGAGAACGCGTTCAAGATCAATTAGAAAGTTCTAATCCTGGGGCTATTTATAAAGTATATATGGATGACACCCATCCAATTGGTTATGGTACTAATGGTGTATTTTATAATTTGAAACAAGACATTACTTTATATGAACCAGCAAATGATGCATGGAATGTTGGCGCCATTAAGAAAGATAGTTATGTAACTGGTTTTGTAGGAAATAAATCAAAAGCAGCTATTCAAGAAGGTATTGTAATTGGGGTAAAAGAATTGGGTGCTGGTAAATTTATATATATGGCAGATGATCCCATTTTCAGAAATTTCTGGGAGGGAGGTAAATTGGTTTTAGCAAATGCTGTTTTCTTTAACGGCAAATAATTATAGTTAAATAGTATTATGAAGAAAAATTTATTAATAGTCATTGGCCTTGTTTTTTTTAATGCACAGTTACAAGCGCAACAAAATGCAGCTGCAATTTATGCAGGAATTAAAAAGTTGGGCGTAATGGGCTCTGTGTTATATATAGCTGCTCATCCAGATGATGAAAATAATAGCTTTCTTCCTTATTTAACCAAAGAGAAAAACTATAGAACAGCTTATTTAAGTTTAACAAGAGGTGATGGTGGACAAAATTTAATTGGTAAAGAACAGGGTGTTGAATTGGGATTAATTAGAACCCAAGAATTATTAGCTGCAAGAAGAATTGATGGAGCAGAGCAATATTTTTCTACTGCTTATGAATTTGGCTTTAGTAAATCAGCTGATGAGGCATTAACCATTTGGGATCATCAAAAAGTATTGAGCGATGTTGTTTGGGTTATTAGACAATATCAACCAGATATTATTATCACCAGATTTCCAGGTGATGCAAGAGCGGGTCATGGTCATCATGCTGCATCTTCTATTATTGCCAATGAAGCTTTTTTAGCAGCGGCTGATCCTACTCAATTTCCAGAGCAATTAAAATTAGGTGTGACTGTTTGGAAAGCCAAACGCATACTTTGGAATACGTTTAATTTTGGCACCGTTAATACAACCAACAACAATCAATTTAAATTAGAAGTTGGAGGGTATAATGCAATTGAAGGTAAAAGTTATGGGGAGATAGGTGCAGAAGCAAGAACCATGCATAAGAGTCAGGGAGAAGGAAGACCAAGAAGAAGAGGAACTAGTTATGAATTTTTTGAAACAACAGGAGGTGAAGCTCCTGTCAATGACTTAATGGATGGTATTGACATTCGTTGGTCCAGATTGGGAGCTGCTTCTATTCAAACAGAAGTGAACAATTTAGTAAATCAGTTTCAAATTGATCAGCCTTCTGCTATTGTACCATCATTGGTTTCTTTATATACTAAGGTAAAAGCATTGCCTAATTCTGTCTGGAGAAATTATCAGTTACAACAAATACAATCTTTGATTAAAGATGCAGCAGGTATTTTTATAGAAGCAAGTACACAAAAAGCACAAGTGATTCCAGGTGAACAATTAAATATGCAGGTCTTAATCAATCAAAGATCTTCGGTGAATGCACAATTAATTAGTTTGCAGTTGGCAGGGAAAGATAGTTTATTACAAAAAAACTTAAACTACAATCAAAACATAACAATAGATTATTCTTTTAAAGTTGATCCCTCTACACCTATTTCTCAACCATATTGGTTAGTGGAGCCTAAA
The DNA here is from genome assembly GCA_963923775.1 of uncultured bacterium. Classification (GTDB taxonomy): domain Bacteria; phylum Bacteroidota; class Bacteroidia; order Chitinophagales; family Chitinophagaceae; genus Sediminibacterium. The sequence goes on along the minus strand of CAWULX010000014.1, from coordinate 2,819 downwards.
ACGGAAGGGATGTTTGTAGTAAATAATTATCAGCAAATTGGGAAGGCGGAGAATGACCCAAGTTTTTCTATTTCAGTAAATATGAATATAGAAGGTGTTGGATTTAGTTTTGTTCAACCTGTTCAATATAAGTTTACTGATCCAACAAAAGGAGATGTTTATCAACCTATAGCGGTTATTCCAGCAAAGGAAACAAAGTATGACAAGGAAGTCTATTTAATGAGATCTAATAAAGGAGTAGAAATTAGTTACCAGCAAATTGATCATCAGGGGAATAATACTCAGCAATCCCTTTTAATTAAAAATACTAAAGATCCATTGCCCACTAAAGAGACAGATATTTTCAGAAAGACTATACAATATGATCATATTCCTACTTTAAATTACTTTACAAGAGCTAGTACTAAAATTGTGCCAATAAATATGGTGACTTCAAAAGCCACTGTAGGATATATTGATGGAGCTGGAGACAAATTGCCTGAAGCATTAACTGAATTAGGATACCATGTGGTGATGTTAAAGGCATCTGATATAAATAAAGCTACATTAGCTGGTTTAGATGCGATTGTAGTTGGAATTAGAGCGTATAATATGTTTGATTGGATTACGGAAAAGAACGATTTAATTAATGAGTATATTCAAAATGGGGGCAATTATATTGTTCAGTATTTAAAAAGTAATCAAGTAGGAATTAATAAAGTGAAAGTTGGGCCTTATAATTTTTCAGTAAATGCTTCTAAAAGAGTTACACAAGAAAATGTACCTGTAGATTTTATTTTGCCTAATCATCCAGTCTTAAACACACCTAATAAGATGAGTAGTGATGATTTTGCCAATTGGGTGCAAGAGAGAAGCACTTATCAAGCAGAAAATATTGATCCTCATTTTGAAATGCCTTTATCTATGCATGATGCCAATGAGCCAGCTTCTAATGGAAGTTTATTGATTGCACCATTTGGGAAAGGCAATATGGTTTATGCAAGTATTACCTTATTTAGACAATTACCTGCAGGAAATCCAGGGGCGTATAAATTATTAGCCAACTTGGTAGAGTTGCCTAAGCATTAGTCTTCATCGCCCAACCATTTCATTTTGGTGGCAATAAAGAATACAATTAACCCAAGGCTTATTACGGTTATTCCGCCCAATATCATTTTTTGTCCGGTAGACATAAAAATAGCTGTCCAAATTCCTATTGCGATTAATAATGGCAAAGGGTAGAGGGGCATTTTCCATGGGAAAAAAGATTTACCCTTTCTTTTGACTAATAATGTTAATCCAATGGCTTGGCCAATAAACTGAATTAAAATTCTCATCGCCAAAATAGCGTCTATTACTTCTTTTAATCTGAATAATAAGCTAAAGACAAAAGCAATTCCACCCAATACTAATAATGATCTGTGAGGGAAATGTAATTTGGGATGTAATTCTGCAAAAAAAGAAAAGAAGGATTTGTCTTTTGCAGCAGCGTAGGGGATTCTGCTATATCCAAGGGTGGCAGCAAACAAAGAAGCGAATGCTACTAATAAAATTAAAATAGTCACAATGGCTCCAGCATTGGCTCCATATAAGGCTTGAATATATGCACTCACTACATATTTACTTTCTACAATAGTTTCAAAAGGTAAGACACTCGCCACACTAATATTCATTGCTAAGTATAATATTGCAATCCCAGTAATAGATATAAACATGCTTCTTGGAATATTCTTACTAGGGTTTTTAATTTCACCTCCTAAATGGCAAACATTGTAATAGCCCAAATAGCTATAAATTGTTTTTACACTTGCAAAACCCAAGGCTGCAGCAAATCCATGTTTCATTTCAAACCCATCATTAATATGTTGAATAGGGGCTAAGAAATTGCCATGGAAGATACCGCCAAAAATAATCCAAAGCATGGTGGTTAAAACGCCCACCCATAAAAACACTGAAATTTTTCCAATTGATTCTATTTTTCTATACAATAAACTAATCACCAAAATAACTACTGCACCACTCACTATTTTCTCTTGAATAAAAGTGAAGTGAAAAAAGTAATTCGCATACTGGGAAAAACCAATAGCTGCAGAAGCAATTACTAAAGGAGCTTGTATCATGGTTTGCCATACAAATAAAAAGCTCATTAGTTTACCCCATTTTTTTCCGTAACCTTCTTTTAAAAAGTGAAAACTTCCTCCTGCCATGGGTAAAGCAGCACCTAATTGACTCCAAACCATCGCATCCAAATAAGATAATACAGCCCCGGCAATCCATGCGTATAAAAAATAGGGGCCACCCATAATTTGAGCGACCACACTTAATACAACGAATGGACCAATGCCCACCATATCGATCATATTAATGGCAGTGGCATGTAAAAGACTTAATTTGCGCTCTAGTTTGACATTCATGCTATATCTAGTATATTTATTGAATAGTACAACAAGATAATACAATTACTAAAACAATGGACTCGAATTTTAAGACGGTAGACTGGGCAAATAGTGCCAATATTTATGAAGTAAACATTCGTCAATATACCGAAGAGGGAACTTTCAAAGCCTTTGAAGCACATATACCAAGATTAAAAGACATGGGAGTGGATATTTTATGGTTGATGCCTATTACGCCTATTAGTCAAGAGGGGAAAAAAGGTAGTTTGGGAAGTTATTATGCATGTAGTAGTTACACCAAAATTAATCCAGAGTTTGGTAAAGAAGCCGATTTAATATCCTTGATTAAAACAGCGCATGATTTGAATATGAAAGTGATTATTGATTGGGTGGCAAATCATACTGGTAGGCATCACGAATGGATGGAACATCATCCTGATTGGT
>CAWULX010000013.1:0-20118 GCA_963923775.1 uncultured bacterium | reverse complement strand
AAGAATTATTCAATGATAAATCTACTGAAGGTTTAGCGCGTTATGAAAACGTTCAAGAATTATTAAACTCTATTAAAGAGTGGACAGAAAGTCCAAGCAATGAAGATGGTGAACAAGGTGACAAAAGTTTAGGAGCTTACTTACAACAAATCACTTTAATCACTGATGCTGATAATGATAAAGAAGATAGCGATGCGGTTAAATTAATGACGGTGCATGCTGCAAAAGGTTTGGAATTTGCCTGCGTGTTTGTGGTTGGATTAGAAGAAACCTTATTCCCTAGTGGAATGAGTATTAATACAAGAGAAGAATTAGAAGAAGAAAGAAGATTGTTTTATGTAGCAGTAACTCGTGCTAAAAAACATTTATGGCTAAGCTATGCCAATTCTAGATATCGTTTTGGACAATTAGTTCAAAACGAACCCAGTAGGTTTATTGAAGAAATGCCTGAAGAAAAATTAGACAAGTCTTCTGCAGGAGGTGGTGCAAGAAACCAAACTGCTACTGCTGGATGGGGCAGCGCGTATGACAGAATGCACTCAGGAAGAAAAAATACTAGTTCAAGTACTGTTGGATCAAGCAAGCCAAGCTATCTTCCAGTCAATCCGCCGAATACGGTGAACAAGAATCATATACCTTCAGCCAATTTTGTGGCTGCCGACCCATCTCAGTTAACTGTAGGCATGAGGGTGGAGCACCAAAAGTTTGGATTTGGCGTAATTAAGGAAATTGAGGGTTCGGCCCACAACCCAATTGCCATGATTGTATTTGACGCCAACGGCGAAAAGAAAATCATGCTGAACTACGCCAAGCTTTCGATATCGGAAAAATAAGACCTCAGTAGGCAGTTGAGGGGGGCCTTCCCAATCAATTTGATTATTTTTGTATCTGAATCGAGTTTAAACGCTTTTATTATGATTACTACTGGAAATACAATTGTGAGCATTTATACAGAAATGACGCCTAACCCAGAAACAATGAAATTTGTTGCTAACAAATTATTGTATCCAGGAAAGAGTATTGATATCGCAGAAGAAGCACATGCAATTGCTTCTCCATTGGCTAAAGAATTATTTAGTTTCCCTTTTATTAAGAGTGTATTTATTGCTAGCAATTTTATCACTTTAACAAAGAGTGCAGATACGGAAGATTGGCAGGATGTGATCCCTACTATCAAAACTTTCTTGAAAGATTATTTAGAAGCAGGTGGTGTGGTAGTGAATGAAGAAGAAGTAGCTAAATTTAAACAAGAAGCGACTAACACAGTACATGCCGATGATGATGATATAGTTAAGCGCGTGAAAGAATTATTAGAAAATTATGTAAAGCCTGCCGTAGAAATGGACGGCGGTGCGATTCAATTTAAAAGTTATAATGACGGAGTGGTAAATTTAATGTTACAAGGATCTTGTAGTGGTTGCCCTTCAAGTATGGTTACTTTAAAAGCAGGTATTGAAGGAATGATGAAGCGCATGATCCCAGAAGTAAAAGAAGTAGTAGCCGTAGCCGAGTAGTAATTTTTGAGATTTTTAGTTTGGGTTAGAGATACAAAAAGGCCTCGCAATTGCGAGGCCTTTTATTTTTAGCTAGTTTATTTATTGCCAGCCCCCACCCAATGATTTATACAAATTAGTAATGCTATTGTATTGTTGTTTCTTAATCTCTACTAATTCTAATTTAGCAGCAATAGCATCTTTCTGTGCTGTTAATACTTCTAGATAATTCGCTTTTGCATATTTAAATAATTCACTAGATAAACTAATTGCGTTTGTCAATGCATCTACTTCTTTTGTTTTGGTTTGAAAAGATGATTGTAAGTTATTAACGTTAGCCACTTGATTCGCTACTTCTACAAATCCATTTAAAATAGTTTTTTGATATTCATAAACCGCTTCTATCTGTAAAGCATTCGCCGTAGCAAACTGTGCTTGAATCGCAGACTTATTAATTAATGGACCAGCCACATCAGATAATAAAGAATACATAATAGATTCTGGAGATCTAAATAAATACTTTGCTTTGAAAGCATTTAATCCTAAAGAACTTCCAATATTCACAGTTGGATAAAATTCTGCTTGTGCTGCTTTTAAATCAAAGCTAGAAGCCATTAAATTATATTCTGCTTGTTGTATATCAGGTCTATTCTTTAGCAACTGTGAAGGAATACCTACTTCTAAAGAATTGGGCAATGCTTGTGTAAAGCCTTCACTTACTTCAATTTTTTGAGGGAACCTTCCTAAAAGCAAATTCATTTTGTTTTCTGTCTCTGTAATGTTTTGCAATAAATTAAAAGAAAGGTTTTGTGCATTGTACACCATTGCTTCAAATTGCTTTACTGCTAATTCAGAAACTACAGAAGCTTCTTTTTGAATTTTAACTACCTCTAATTCTTTTTGCTGTAATGCAATAGACTCATTAATGATATTTAATTGCGCGTGAAGCCCCACTAATTCATAATAAGTATTGGCTACTTCAGCTATAAGATTAGTAGTTACCCATTTTTTACCTTCCACTGTACTTAAGTAATTATTCAATGCACTTTTTTTAGCATTTCTTAATTTACCCCAGATATCAGCTTCCCAACCTGCTTGAAAACCCAATCTTAAATCCCCTAAGTTTTCAGGTACTAATTGACCAGGAGTGATATCTGCACTTCCATCACCAGCACCTTGTGAAGTATACTTTCCTACTTTTTCAATACCTAATCCAACACCAGCTGTTACAGAAGGAAATAATTTTCCATTCGCAAACCTGATTTTGCTTTTTGCTATTTCTATTTCTTGAATTGTAGTTAATACATCCAAATTATTCTTTAAAGCAGTATCTATTAATGCAGTCAATTTTTTATCATTGAAAAAATTAGGCCAAGCCATTTTAGCTACATTACTCGAATCTATAGATCCAGTATAAGAAGTAGGTATGGGTGTATCATTTGTTTTCTCTATTGCTTTAGGCGCAGCACAACTAACCATATAACAGCTAGCAATAATACATCCTACAACAATGATTTTATTTTTATTCATGTTCAATCTTTTTTATGATGTCCTCTATTTCTTCTTTCATATTATGTTTAGGCACCCTTGCAAATAAATAGTAAAGACCCGGTACAACTACCACACCAAATACAGTACCGAAGACCATACCGCCAGCAGTAGCAGCTCCAATGGTTCTATTGCCTATAGCACCTGGACCTGTAGCCAATACTAATGGAATTAATCCCGCAACAAAAGCAAAAGAAGTCATTAAAATAGGTCTTAATCTAGCAGCTGCACCATCAATGGCTGCTTGTAATTTAGTAGCACCCGCTCTTTGTCTTTGTACAGCAAACTCAATGATCAATACCGCATTCTTACCCAAAATACCAATTAACATTACCATTGCAATTTGAGCATAGATATTGTTTTCTAATCCAAGCACATTTAACAAGAAGAAGGCTCCGAAAATTCCTGTTGGTAAAGATAAGATTACCGGTAAGGGTAATACAAAACTATCATACTGTGCAGACAATACTAAGTATACAAACACTAAAGAGATAATGAAAATATATAAGGTTTGATTTCCTTTGGCTACTTCATCAATAGAGATACCCGCCCAGTCAATACCAAAACCTTTTGGTAATTTTTCTTTAGCCACTTGCTTAATGGCTTCAATAGCTTGTCCACTACTATAGCCCGGTGCAGGAGACCCGCTTAACTCAGATGCGTTATACATATTATGTCTAGTAATCTCATCCAAACCATATACTTTTTGTAAAGTAATAAAGGAGGCGATGGGAACCATTTCGTCTCTATCATTTTTTACATATAGCTTTAAGATGTCTTCTGGTTTTGCTCTGTATTGTGGCAATGCTTGTACCATTACTTTATACTGACGATCAAATTTGATAAAGTTGGTAGAATAGTAGCTACCAATTAAAGTAGACAAAGTATTCATAGCATTATCAATAGTCACGCCTTTTTGTTGTGCTTTCTCATTATCCACATTCAATACGTACTGAGGAAAACTTGCATTATAAAATCCAAACACAGAACTTAATTCAGAACGTTTATTTAAGTCTTCCACAAATTGCTTGTTAACGGTTTCCATTTTTTTATAATCACCGCTACCTGCTTTGTCTAATAATCTTAATTCAAATCCGCCCGCAGCTCCATAACCAGGAACAGCTGGTGGTGGGAAGAATTCAATATTAGCACCTCTAATATTCTTTGTTCTTTCTTCCAAATCTTTCATGATCTCTGTTAAAGAACGCTTTCTTTCTGACCAATCTTTCAAATTGATTAATGCAGTTCCAGAATTCGCTCCAGTACCCTCTGTTAAAATTTCAAAACCAGCTGTAGTTGAAACAGAAGCAACTTCTTCAATCTTTGAAGCTTCTTTTTGTATTTGTGATAACACAGCATCTGTTCTTTCTAAAGTAGATCCTGGAGGTGTTGATATCAAACAATAGAATACACCCTGGTCTTCATTTGGAATAAAACCTGTTGGTACCATATTGCTCATTCCCCAAGTACCAAAACAAAAGGCAATCAAAATTCCAAAAGTGATCACTTTTCTATCTAAAATAATTTCAATTAAACGCTTGTATTTGCCTTGTAAGTTTTTGAACCAATTATTAAATGATTTTATAAATCTATTAATTGGTGTTGGCTTCTTTTCTACACCATGTGTATTTTTTAACAACATAGCACACAATGCTGGTGTAAAGGTTAAGGCAACAATACCCGATAAAATAATAGAGGTTGCCATAGTAACAGAGAACTGTTTATAGAAGATACCCACTGGACCACTCATAAAAGCAGCAGGAATAAATACCGCTGCCATTACCAATGTGATCGCAATAATGGCTCCACTAATTTCACTCATAGCAAGCACAGTAGCAGCTTTAGGAGACAAATCAAATTCTTCCATTTTAGCATGTACCGCTTCCACTACTACAATGGCATCATCCACTACAATACCAATGGCCAATACCAACGCGAATAATGTAATTAGGTTTAAAGTAATACCAAAGAACTGCATAAATAAGAATGTACCAATTAAAGATATCGGCACTGCAATGGCAGGAATTAAAGTAGATCTAAAATCACCTAAGAATAAGAACACCACAAAAGCAACTAATATAAAGGCCTCAATTAATGTATGAATTACTTTTTCAATTGACGCATCTAAGAATTTAGAGACATCATAACTTAATTCATAATCCATTCCTTTAGGGAAAGAAGTTTCTTTAATCTCAGCAAGCTTAGCCTTGATATTTTTAATTACCTCGCTCGCATTACTACCATAAGATTGTTTAATCATTATAGCTGCCGAAGGCTTACCATTCATCTTAGAATACAAGTCATAATAAGAGCTTCCAAACTCTACATCCGCTACGTCTTTTAATTTTAATAACTGACCATCTGAACTTGCTCTTACAATAATATTTTCATACCCTTCTTTGGTACTATATCTACCTGGATATTTTAATACATATTGAAATGTTTGAGCTTGTTTACCAGAGCTTTCTCCTGTTTTACCAGGGGCTGCTTCTAAATTTTGTTCATCTATAGCTTTTAAAACATCATCTGCAGAAACATTGTAAGCCAACATTCTATCAGGTTTTAACCAAACCCTCATGGCATACTCTCTGTTTCCTAAGATATCAGCAAAACCAACCCCATCAATTTTTTTAATCTCTGTGATTAAATTGATATCGGCAAAATTGTATAAAAAGTTTACATCTAGGTTGGTATCCTTACTTGTTAAGTTTACATACATTAACATATTGGATTCTTCTCTAGATATTTTAATGCCTTCTTTCACTACCTGTGGAGGAAGCTTATTATTTACCGCAGCCACTCTATTTTGTACGTTTACAGAAGCAATATTGGGATCTGTTCCTAATTTGAAAACCACGGTAATTAAACAGGTACCGTCATTACCCGCATCGGAGGCAATATATTTTACACCAGGTACCCCATTCAGTGCTCTTTCTAATGGAATAACCACCGCCTTGATCATCAATTCTGCGTTGGCTCCAGGATACTCGGCCACAATATTCACCTTCGGTGGTGAAATAGAGGGGAACTGAGTAACAGGTAATTGTATTAAAGACAATACCCCCAATAGCACAATCACTAATGATATAACTATAGAAAATACTGGTCTACTTATCAGTTTCTTAATCATGTTCTATTCTTATTTTATAGACAAAGCTTCTTTTGCAGAAATCTCAGTTACTTTTATTTTTTCATCCTCTTTAGCACTTTGAACACCTTCATAAATAATTTTATCTGTTGGTGTCAATCCTGATTCAATAACATAAATATTAGGAAGCTTTTGCTTGATAGTTACTAATCTTGATTTAACAATATTGTTTTGATCTACTACATATACATAAATTTTATCCTGTAATTCGTAAGTAGATTTTTGAGGAATAATGATTGCATTATTCAAACTTAATTTCAACTGCACTCTTCCAGTCTCACCGTGTTTTAATAAATAAGTTGGATTAGGAAATTTTGCTCTAAAAGAAATGGTTCCTGTATTCTTATCAAATTCACTTTCGATAGTCTCAATGGTTCCTTTGTATTTATGCGCTTGTCCATTCGCTAATAAAAGAGTCGCTAAGTTTTTCTTATTATTATCTTTAGAAGCATAATCTAAGTATTCTAATTCTGATACATTAAAATACGCATAGACATCTTTGTTATTAGACAAAGTAGTTAACAAGGTTCCTTCGTCTATCAAGCTTCCTGCTTTGAATTTTAATCTATCTACAATACCATCATAAGGCGCTCTAATCTTTGTATAAGTCACATACATTTCTGCCAATGCTTCTTCTGCTTTAGCGCCGTCTAGCTTAGCGATGGCCATTGTTAATTCAGATTTAGAAACAATATTTTTATCAGCTAATACTTTAGCATTTTGTGCTTCTACTTCTGCTTTTCTAACTTCTGCTTTTGCTTTTAATAATTCTGCTTCGTACTCTCTTGGTCTGATAGTAAATAATAATTGACCCGCTTTTACTCTTTGACCTTCATCTACATTAATTGTTTCAATAAAGCCTTTTACTTTGGCTCTAATTTCTACATTCTGCACAGATTGAATTTCTGCTACATATTCTTTAGTAAATGAAGTATCCACTAATAATGGGCTGGTAACAATAAATTTTTCGTCTGTTTCTTTTTTTTCTGTTTTTGAATGACAGGCCGCTAAACTTATTAAAGCCAGGATTCCAAATAACAATTTTGTTTGTTTCATAATAGTTAACATATGTATAGAAAATAATTTACATAACAATAAGTGGATTACTCATTACAGATAAGTAATAATCACTTTAAGAGGTAATACCTCTAAGAATAAATATTAAATGCGAAAAACACTCCAAAGAATATAGAGTGGCTTGCTGGAGTGTTTAAGCTTGGGCGAACTAGGTTTTAAAGTAACCGGCTCAAAATTTGCCCAACTAGTATTAAATTGGCTGATTTTTTGATAATACCAATCTGAATTAACATTTTCTGTTTCGGTGATATCATCATCATCAAGGTCGATTAAAATAGAGTCTAGACCAAAAGATTTGGTAGAGGGGATTTTTTTAATGGGTGACTTGATGGAAATATTATGTATTTGATGGTCCTGTGTATTATAAAATACCACATTTGCCACCAATGGCTGCAAAAATGCTAATAATAATAAAAGGCTTAATAAATACTTTTTCATCTCTTTAACAAAGATACAACAGAAGTACTTACCCGTCTAGGGTTTAACAATTTTTAGCAAATTATAACTTATCGTATAAGGCGCGTAACTTCTCTCTAGTCATAATTTTTTCCCAATCTTTTCCTAAGGCATTTTCCCAAAGTGGTTTCATACCCAAAGACACATTAATCATGGAATCAAACTGTTCTTCTGTTAAACCAGCACAAATACCAGTTGGAATATCAATATTGTTCTTCTCCACCATGTATTTAAATTCTTTCACACCTGCTGGATAGTATTCTTCTAAGTGATTCATCACTATACAGTTACCTATTCCATGTTTGGTTCCTAATAAATAACTTAAGCCATAGCTTACTGCATGTGCAACACCTACTTGACTGTAAGCAATACTCATACCTCCGGCATAAGAAGCCATCATCAATTGGTCATCGCTCTCATCATCCCATGTGTTTTTTTCAACAAACACTTTTCTGCACAAGTCCAATGCCTTTTCGCCATAGCTCTTGCTAAACTCATTTAAAAAAGTGCCTTCCAAACTTTCAATACAATGTATATAACAATCCATACCCGTATAAAAACGTTGATTCGCTGGAGCGTCTTTGGTTAATTCTGGATCCAACACAATTTGGTCAAAAGGTGTGAAGTCAGAATTCATTCCCAATTTTCTGGTAGGACCAGTTAATACAGTTGTTCTGCTTACTTCTGCACCTGTTCCACTCAATGTAGGGATACCTACTTTATATACACCAGCTTGTTTCACCAAATCCCATCCTTGATAATCTGCTGAAGAACCCGGATTATTCATCATTAATCCCACCGCTTTTGCCAAGTCCATAGTTGAACCACCGCCTATTCCTATAATACCACTTACTTGTCCAAACTCAGCTTTTAAATCTGCAGCCAATGCGTCAACTTGTTTTGTTTTAGGCTCATGTGTTACGTCTACAAAAACAATTTTATCTTTTCCTCTAAGTGGAACACGAGACGCCAATGGTTTTCCTTGAAAATAATGATCCACAAAAAAGATCATTGGATAATCGCCCTTTCTTCTTGGAGCGATGATTTCATCTAATTGATTAAAACTTCCACGACCATATACCACATAGTCGACCATTTTAAAATTGCGGAACTGCATATACCTTAATTTATTGAGCTAATTTTTTTTGTAATTCTTCCAAAGATACACCTTTTGTTTCTGGCACTTTTACCAAAATCCAAATTAATTGTATCGTCATCATTACTGCAAAGAAAACAAAAATAGGCCATGGGTTTTCTTTAAATATACCATACTCGCTATCTAGAAATACGGGAGTGATTAAAGTAATTAATGCAGCAAAGATCCAATGTATGCTTGCGCCAAAAGCCTGTCCCTTTGCGCGTATTGGCGTAGGAAATATTTCAGAAATAAATACCCAAATCACAGCACCTTGCCCAATAGCATGTGCGGCTATAAATAATAATAAAAAACTTAACATAAATGTAGGTGCACTATGTGCCACAAATCCATAAGCCACCATGGTTAAACTAATGATGTATCCGAAAGATCCAATAATTAATAAAGTTTTTCTTCCAATTCTATCAATCAACCATAAACCTACAAAAGTAAACACCAGGTTCATCATACCTAAAGAGATGGAGCTTAATAATGAATTGTCTTTTGCAAAACCTGCTTCTTCTAAAATTCTTGGTGCATAGTATAACAAGAAATTGATTCCAGATGCTTGATTAAAAAAAGCAATAAAGAATGCTAAAGAAATTATTTTGATATGATTTTTAGAAAACAAATTCGCTGCACCAAATGATTTTTCTTCTTCATTGGCCTTTTTAATTTCTTGTATTGTTTCTTCAATAGTATCTACACCAATTGTTTCTAAAGTTTTTCTAGCACCCGTTTCATCATTGGCAACCGACAATAACCATCTTGGACTTTCGGGTAAACCTAATGTCATGATTGTATATATTGCTGCTGGTATTAATAATACGGCCAACATAAAGCGCCAATCGTTTTCTCCACCAAAGCCTGCTAAAAAATAATTAGATAAATAGGCTACCAAAATTCCAAACACAATATTGAATTGATACATGCCCACCAGCTTACCTCTATTGTTTTTGTTGGAGATTTCTGAAATATAGGTTGGTGCTGCAACAGAAGAAACACCAATAGCAATACCACCAATCAATCTAAAGAAAGAGAAAGTATAAGGGTCTTGTGCCAAAGCAGAACCAATGGCAGAAGCCACAAACATGATGCCCAACCAGATTAATACCTTCTTTCGGCCAAACTTTTCTGTAGGTGCACCAGCAAATACTGATCCTATAACAGTTCCCCACAATGCCATAGACATAATAAAGAATCCATGAAACAATGGAGTTGTGTGCCATAGTTCTTGAATTGGTTTATCTGCACCTGATATTACGACCATATCAAATCCAAAAATAAACCCAGCCAAGGCTGCCACTACGGTAGATTGAAATAATTTTCCTTTATTCATTATTATTTGTTTAACAATTTTGCGGCTTTGATTAAATCTTCTGGAGTATCAATTTCAACACCCATATAATCAGTAATAGCCATTCTTATGCCAACGCCATTTTCTAAATATCTTAAGCATTCAATTTTTTCTGCTGCTTCTAAGGGAGACATGGGCCAATTGGTAAAATCAATTAATGCTTGTTTTTTAAAAGCATAAACACCAACGTGTTCATAATAGGTTGGACTAATCGCAGCATCTCTTAAATAGGGGATAACACTTCTTGAAAAAAAGAGTGCATTCATTTTCTTATCTACCGCTACTTTCACATAATTAGGATCTGCAATGGATGCTGGGTTTTCTAAAACTTGCATGAGTGATGCCACTTGTACATTTGGATCTTCAAAACAATCCAATACTTTTTCTAAGGGCGCTCTTTTTACAAAAGGTTCGTCTCCTTGAATGTTCACAACTATATCAATATCCAAATTTTCTATAGCTTCTGCGATTCGGTCACTTCCGCTCTCATGTGTTTTAATACTCATGATCGCCTTGCCACCGTTACTTGTTATCTCTTGATAAATAATATCACTATCTGTAACTACATATACTTCATCAAAAAGCCCTGTGGCTTTTGCATTATCATAGGTATGTCTAATAACTGTTTTGTCTCCTAATTGTTGCATTAGTTTTGCTGGAAACCTTGTGGCAGCATAACGTGCAGGAATAAAAGCGCCAATTGTACTCATTAATAATCTGATTTTATTGTCTTATCAAAAGGTGCTTTTAATTGATATGCCAGCGATTCGTCTTTTGAATTATCTAATACATCTAAACCATATACAATTTCGCTCATTGGAGTAAAATTGTAGGTACCAAACAATCTATCCCAGAAAGAAAAAATGTTTCCATAATTACTATCTGTTTGTGGTCTAGTGATATGATGATGTATGCGATGCATATTAGGTGATACAATGATATAACCAAAACTTTGATCAAACCATTTTGGTATTTTAATATTGGCGTGATTAAATTGTGTTAACACCACACTTAAACTTTGGTACAACATTACCATCCACATAGGTGTTCCTAAAACCAAGACTGCAATAATCGCAAATACCGCTCTTACCACCGATTCACCAGGATGATGTCTATTACCTGTTGTGGTATCTACATGTGTATCTGCATGATGCACCATATGAAATTTCCATAAAAATTTGACCTTATGTTCTATAAAGTGCACTAAATATGCGCCTATTAAATCTAATAATAATAAACCAACAATTGCTTCAAGTACTGGTGAAAGCGCTACTATATGTAATAAACCAAATTGATTCGCTACCGCCCAATCACTTGCCTTAACCATAATTAATGCAAATCCAAAATTGATCACAATGGTAGTAAAAGTGAAAAACAAATTAATGCCCGCGTGTTTAACTTTATTGTATTTAAAATTAAAAAGAGGCACCGCTATTTCTATCAACCAAAAAAAAGTAATTCCTCCCGCTAAAAGCAAAGCACGATGCGCACTTGGAATAGTTTCAAAATAGGTTTTGATGGTTTCAAACATATCGTTGTATTTGTATTGTAAATCTAAATAAAAAACCCCGATGTTTTTACTTACATCGGGGTAGATTCTAATTTATTTAGTACTTGATTAACTGTTTAACATCAATGGCATTACTAGCATTAACAAATCTTCTCCAGCAGCTTGCTCAGAAGGTTTAATTAAGCCCGCTTTACTTGGTGTAGATAATTCAATAAAAACTTCGTCTGTGTCTGCTGCACTTAACATTTCAATTAAGAATTTTGCATTGAAGGCAATTTGAATATCTTCTCCTTGGTATTCACAACTCATGCGTTCGTTACCTTCAAAACTAAAGTCAATATCTTGAGCAGCCATTTGTAATTCGTTACCAGTAATATTTAAAGCAACTTGATTAGTGCTCTTGTTACTGAATACGTTTACACGTCGCAATGCATTTTGAAAATCGTGTTTGTTCACTGTTAATCTATAAGGATTATCAGCAGGTATAACTACTTTATAGTCTGGGAATCTTGCATCAATTAATCTACAAATTAATTGTGTTGAACCGTGATCCACAAATAAGTGATTGTTATTATAGCTAATAGTGATGCTATCATCATTATCAGGTAAAGCATTCTTTAATAAGTTCAATGGCTTCTTTGGAACAATGAAAGAAGCATTTTGAGTTGCTTTTGCATCTAGTCTTTTATAGCGCACTAAACGATGTGCATCTGTTGCAACAAACTGAACACTTTCTTTTGATAATTCAAAAAACACACCTGTCATTGCTGGTCTTAAATCGTCACCACTCACAGCAAATAATGTTTTATTGATAGCGGTTAATAAACCAGTGCTAGTCATCTTAAAGCCTGTGGTATCGTCTGCTGTAGGCTCTTTAGGGAAATTATCTGGATTCTCTCCCATTACTTTATACTTTCCATTATCGCTAGTAATTTCTACTGCGTAATTTTTATCAATATTAAAAGTTAATGGTTGATCAGCTATATTTTTTAAAGAATCAATTAAAATTTTAGCTGGAATACAAACTCTTCCATTTGCCTTGCTTTCCACTTCCATTTGTACGCGCATTACCGTTTCCAAATCCGTTGCGATGATATTTAATTTTTTATCTTCTATTTCGAATAAAAAATCTTCCAAAATAGGCAATACTGTATTGGAATTAATAACACCTGAAATTTGTTGCAAGTGTTTTAAAAGTGAAGAAGAAGAAACGATAAATTTCATGCGATCTAATTTTATAAATATGAAGACGAAACTAATGCAATTTGTTAAGATTAAAAAGCTATTTTAGCAAGACTTATCTACATTTTTAATGGAAAAAAAGCGACTCGGAAAAGATCAGGCAATCCTTAGCATTAAAAGGTTTTGCGCCTATCAAGAAAGGGCTCAACAGGAAGTCCGAGATAAGTTATATGAATATGGGATGAGTAAAGACCAGGTGGAAGAAATATTGTCTGATTTGATCTCTGAAAATTTTTTAAACGAAGAAAGATTTGCTATGCAGTTTGCGGGTGGTCATTTCAGAATCAAAGGATGGGGTAAAGTGAAAATTAACCATGCTTTAAAGCAAAAAAGGGTGAGTGCCTATAATATCAAAAAGGCTTTACAATCTATCGACCTGGATGCCTATGAAAAAACCCTTGAAAGCTTGGCTACCAAGAAATGGAATAGCCTTAAGGGAGAAAGAGGGCTTTCTAAAATGGCCAAAACACAGGCATTTTTATACCAAAGGGGTTTTGAACCGCAGTTAATTCAGCCCGTTTTGCAAAAACTGAACAAGAAGATTTAATGTATCTTTATTAAGAAGGAAAAATCATCATTTTGTCTACACTCAACTTTACCATCATTCAAACCCAATTATACTGGGAAGACAAAGAGGCTAACTTAGATATGCTTTCTCAAAAAATTAAAAGCATTACCGAGTATACAGAGGTTATCATTTTGCCAGAAATGTTCAATACTGGATTTAGTATGCAGCCCGAGAAATTTGCTGAAACCATGGAGGGTCCCACTATTGATTGGATGAGAAGACTAGCAGAAGAAAAAAGAGCTATACTTACTGGTTCACTTATTATTGTGGAAGGGGGCAAGTATTATAATAGATTGGTTTGGATGCTTCCTAATGGCCAAATGGGTTATTACAACAAAAGGCATCTGTTTGCTTTCGCAGGAGAAGACCAACACTATAGTTCTGGAAACAAAAGACTGATCGCAAGTGTGAAAGGCTGGAAAATTAATGTACAAATTTGTTATGATTTGCGTTTCCCTGTTTGGGCTCGTCAACAAATATCTAATGAGGTCGATAAAGAATATGATGTGTTATTATATGTTGCCAATTGGCCAGCGAAAAGAAGCCATGCATGGAAAACCTTATTAACGGCAAGGGCTATAGAAAACCAATGTTTTACTATTGGTGTAAATAGGGTTGGTCTTGATGGGAATAATATCACACATAGCGGAGACTCAATGGTAGTGGGACCCCTAGGAGAAGTGCTATATCACTGCGCCGAGGAGGAAGATATATTTCATATACAATTACAAAAAGAAGAAATCGAACAAACCAGAACACAATTTCCTTTTTGGAAGGACGCTGATTTTTTTGTGATACAATAATTTTTTTCGACGCTTTAATTAATATTATGACTCAAATTATTTCTGCACAAGAATTATTTACAGGAACAAGTTGGATTTCTGAAGTGGTTATTGAAATGATCAATGGAAAAATTAGTGCTATAAAAAAAGAAGGCTATGATCACAAAGCTGCTTTTCCTTTAGTGGTTCCTGCATTAATTGATTTACAGATTTATGGTGCGGGTGGAAAATTGTTGTCTGAATTTCCAGAGGCAAATACTATTCAATTAATTTATGAGTACTGCCTTGCTGGTGGTGCAGCTTATTTTCAACCAACCATTGCTTCTCAAAGCAATGATATTATTATGGCTGCTATTAAGGCGGTGAAAGAGTATAAACAAGGCGGAGGCAAGGGTTGTATGGGTTTACACATAGAGGGTCCTTGGATTAATCCCAAAAAAAAGGGGGCACATAACGAAGCGGTGATTCACTCACCTAGCCTAGAAGAAGTAAAAGCCATTTTGGATTTTGGAGCATCAGCAATTGGTATGATTACGGTTGCACCAGAAGTATGTTCTAAAGAAATTATTGACTTCATTCAATCCAAAGGTATTGTGGTTTCTGCTGGGCATACTAATGCGGACTATGCAACAGCGAATACTTTTTTTGATAATGGTATTAAAGTAGCTACACATTTATATAATGCCATGAGCGCCTTACAACATAGAGCGCCCGGAGTGGTTGGTGCTTTGTTTAATCACCCAAGAGCTATGTGTAGTTTGGTGGCCGATGGATACCATGTTGATTTCTCTGCTATTCAAATTGCTAAAAAAATTATGGGAGATAGATTGTTTTGTATCACCGATGCTGTGACTACTACTAGCTCTGGTTTTTATCAACATCAATTAGTGGGAGATAAATATGAATCTGCTGGAACCCTTAGTGGATCTGCATTGACACAACTAAAGTCTGTAAACAATTTAGTTGAACAGGCTGGTATTGATGTTGGAGAAGCTGTTAAAATGTGTTCTTTATATCCCGCACAGGTAATGCAACAAAAGGGTATTAGTGGAAAAATTGAAGTAAATGAAAATGCCGATCTACTATGTTTATCAGCAGATCGACAATTACTAAAAATGTATTTAGCCTAGCTAAAGGCGTTCCAACCTTGTGCGGTAATATTATGTGTGTTGCCGCCCTTGGTAATTAATTTGGTTCCTTCTTCTTTATCACACATATAACCGATTACACTAATTTCTTCTTGAAGTGTGATTTTATCATAGTCTGCTTGCTTCATAGTAAAGATTAATTCATAATCTTCTCCACCATTCAATGCACATACCGTTGCATCTAAACCAAATTTAAATGCTGCTGCTTTGGTGGCTTCGTGTAATGGAATTTTATCTTCATAAATTCTACAACCTAATTCACTTTGTTTACATAAGTGTAACACCTCGCTACTTAATCCATCACTAATATCCATCATGGCCGTGGGTTTCACGTCCATTTGTTCTAATAATTCAATAATATCTTTTCTTGCGTCTGGTTTTAATAATCTTCCAACGATATAATCTTCATTTTCTAAATTGGGTTGCACTTGTGGATTTTCTAAAAATATTTTTTTCTCTCTTTCCATTAATGTCAATCCTAAAAACGCTGCACCTAAATCTCCAGAAACACAAATCAAATCTCCAGATTCAGCAGTACTTCTTTTAATAAATTTATCAGGGGCTACTTCACCAATTGCAGTAACCGAAATTACTAAACCCTTTTGTGAAGAACAGGTATCACCCCCCACCAAGTCCACTCCGTATTTTTCGCAAGCAATTTGTACACCCAAATAAAACTCTTCCAATGCTTCTACGCTGAATCTATTGCTAAAACCTATACCAATTGTGATTTGTGTAGGGGTTGCATTCATTGCATAGATATCACTTAGGTTCACTACTACCGATTTATAACCCAAATGTTTTAAAGGAGTATACATTAAATCAAAATGCACACCTTCCAATAACATATCTGTGGTGATGACCGTTTGTTTTCCAAAATGATCTATCACTGCTGCATCGTCTCCAATAGATAAAACAGTTGACGCATTTTGTATTTCAAAATTTTTTGTCAAATGATCTATCAAACCAAATTCTCCTAAATTTTCTATTTCTGTTCTCTCTTCAGACATTGTATGCTATTTATTTTTTTATAAATCTCCACCGTTCATTAGGTTTTGTAAAGCAACATGTATTTTTCCATTTGTTGCTATAATACCCGGCTGGTAAGGGTTGTAGGTGTTACCTTTTAAATCTGTCACCTTGCCTCCCGCTTCTTCTACAATCAAAAATCCTGCAGCACTATCCCATGCTTGTAATTTATGTTCGTAAAATCCATCAAATCTTCCGGCAGCCGTCCAACATAAATCCAATGCTGCACTTCCCAATCTTCTAACCGGAACAGCTTTGCGAATTAATTTTTCAAATATTTGTAGAGGACCATTAGGTGAATCTAAATATTGATAAGGAAAACCCGTTACCAAACAACTCTTCAATAAGTTATCTTCATCACTCACGCTAATTTTTTGATCGTTCAATGTTGCACCCTTTCCTTTCTCTGCAAAAAAGAATTCGTTCATGAATGGATTATACACCGCACCCATAATCATTGCACCATCTTTTTCAACACCAATACTTACACAACACAGCGGTATACCATTTGCAAAATTGATGGTACCATCAATAGGATCAATAATCCATTTATAATTGGAATCTTGTTTGATCTCGCCAGTTTCTTCACTTAAAATAAAATGATCTGGGTGTGCTTCTTGAATTACTTTAAAAATGGCTTTTTCTGATGCATGATCTGCTTCTGTTACTAAATCATTTAAGCTACCCTTGCTTTGTACTGTAAAAGTTCCGTTAAAAAATTTCTGTAGCTCTTTGGAGCCTGCAGCCACTGCCTCGTATAAAGTATTTTTAATCATAGCACAAAAGTAACTTCGTTTGGTGGAATAACATTCCTATTTTTGCTATAGATGCCATTATTTGAGATTAACTTACCTAAATCGATTACACAAGCATTGGGAATTCCTCCAAGAAGTCCCAAAAGATCACAGGTGCGCGTACTAAAAAAGTTATTAAGAAGGGCTCGTTACACCGCTTTCGGTCAACAATTTGGATTTGAACAAATTTTACAAAGAAGGGGTGTTCCAAAACGTTTTCAAGAATCTGTTCCGGTATACAATTACAATAAAATTTATGCAGAGTGGTGGCATAAAACACTAGAGGGTCAAGAAGATATCTGTTGGCCCGGTAAGATTAAATATTTTGCATTAAGTAGTGGAACCAGCGAGGCGGCAAGTAAGTATATCCCTGTTACCAATGATCTTTTAAGAGGTAATAAAATTATTATGATCAAGCAATTGATCAGTTTATTCAACTATGAGAGGGTGCCGCTTTCTGCTATTGGCAGAGGCTGGTTAACCTTGGGTGGTAGTACCGATTTACAAAAGGGTCCGGGTTACTATGCAGGAGACCTTAGTGGTATTACTGCTAAAAAAGCACCCTTCTGGTTTCAGCCCTTTTACAAACCGGGTAAAAAAATTGCTAAAGAAAAAGATTGGAATAAAAAACTAAAAGAGATTGTAGAAAAAGCACCTAATTGGGATATAAGTTTCATTATCGGGGTGCCCGCTTGGATACAAATGTGTTTGGAAATGGTAATCGAAAGATACCAGTTAAACAATATACATGAGATTTGGCCAAACCTTACTTTTTTTGTGCACGGCGGTGTAAGTTTTGAACCATATAAAATTGGTTTTGAAAAATTATTAGGCAAACCTATTACCTATGTAGAAACTTATTTAGCCAGCGAGGGTTTTTTAGCTTGGCAGGATAAACAAGGCGCGAGAGGTATGCGCTTATCCTATAACCAACATATCTTTTTTGAATTTGTACCATTTGACGATATCAATTTTGATAATAATGGGGATATGATTGAGAAGCCCGAAACATTGATGATTCATGAAGTAGAAGAGGGGAAAGATTATGCCATTTTAATTAGTACTGTAGCAGGTGCTTGGAGATATTTAATTGGAGATACTGTAAAATTTATTGACAAAGAGAACGCTGAAATTATTATTACTGGTAGAACAAAACACTTTTTAAGTTTAGTTGGTGAACATCTTAGTGTTGATAATATGAATAAAGCGATTCAGCTAGTGAGTGAAGAAATGAATATCTCTATTCCAGAGTATTGTGTAACTGGTGAACCTGTTGGAACTTTTTTTGGACATCATTGGTATATTGCTTGTGATCAACCTATTGATCCAGCCATACTTGCAAATAGCATTGATGAAAAACTGTGTGTTTTAAATGACGATTATGCAGTTGAAAGAAAATCTGCTTTAAAAGAAGTTAAACTAACCATTCTTAAAGAAAATTCTTTTTTATCCTTTTTGCAAAGCAAGGGTAAGCTAGGTGGCCAACATAAATTTCCAAGAGTCATTAAGGGCGATTTATTAAAAGATTGGAAATCCTTTATTTTAAATCAATAATATGTTTGCCCCCATTTTAAAAGGCTTATTGCTTGGCCTTGTTTTAAGTATTTCAATTGGTCCGGTTATTTTTGCTATCATCAAACAGAGCCTAACCAATGGCAAACCCGCAGGATATGCATTTGTGGCGGGTGTTTCAGCAAGTGATATAAGTTTATTATTGGTATGTAATTTGTTTACTAGTTTATTTACACTGGTATTAGAACATAAAGCTACTATTGCTTTATTTGGTGCAGGATTTTTATTGTTAACTGGTTTGTATACTTTATTTTTTAAAAAAATTCTAATAGACAATGTAGATGAGCCTAGTGAGCCAGTGTCTAATAAAAAAGATTTGATCAAAAGCTTTTTTTCGGGTTATCTAATGAACACACTAAACCCAAGTGTATTCTTGTTTTGGTTTGCCTGGACTGCTGCCATTGGTGCTACTGCAGAAGACAGCAACAATCCCATTGGATATAAATTAATTGTATTTGGTACTTGCTTATCTTTTGTATTAGTATCTGATTTATTAAAAGTGGTTTTAGCGGGCGCCTTAAGGCCCAAGCTCACCGAGAAAAGTTTAATCTGGATTAACCGCGCCTCTGCCATTATTATTTTAACATTTAGCGCAGCATTATTTTATAGCGCTATTCGTTATTATTAAGTAATTTGCTATCGTGAAAAAAATACTACTACTTCAGTCCGTTCTTCTTTTAACTTGTTTTACCCTTTTTGCACAATCTGATCGTGTGCTGGTATTAAAGGATAGAAATATTGTTGTCAAGAATTTTACCGTTGGTAATTATATCAAATTTGAATTTAGCAATAGTCAATGGATAACGGGCTATATTTCTAGAATTAAAGAGGACAGCATTGATGTGAAGCAATTTGCTTTACAACCAACTCTTACGATGTGGGGCACAAAAGATTTTGATACCATTAAGCTGGGTACATTAATATTGGGCATTGACGAGATTAAAGCGTTTGCCAAAGAATCTAACCAATATACCAGTGTATTTAACAATGGAGCGCTTTTACAAACTGGTGGGGCGGGTTATGTAGTTTTAAATATTGCTAATTCAATCATTCGAAAAGATGCTGTTTTTGAGGCAAGTAATTTGTCAAAAATTGGTGCTGGTATTGGAGCTTGGGTTTTAGGTAAAATTCAAGCAAAGAAAAATCCCAACTATAGGCCCATAGGAAAAAGATATAGCGTAGCCATTATATAATTTTACCGTGATTAAAAAAATCAAGAAAATTTTATTGTATCTGTTCTTAAGCTCATTAGCTTATGT
>CAWULX010000012.1:0-20242 GCA_963923775.1 uncultured bacterium | reverse complement strand
CCTTTCTTGTTTTACGCGGTTGTAATTGTTTGAATTCTTTTTCCCAATATCTAATTAATGAAGTATTTACATTAAACCAAGTAGCTACTTCACCAATAGGGTAATATAATTTTTTTGCTAAGATCTCTGCACTAGGAACTTGTAATTTATCCATATCGCCTTCCATAGAGGCAAATGATTTTCTTCCTCTTTTTTGTATTCCTGCATTGGTTTTATAGCCTATACTAGTTCTTGACACTGTTGGAAGAGGTTCTTCAACCTCCATTACTTTTACTGGTACTGGCTTTGATTTTTTGATGGTTTTGGTACTTGCTGGAGATGCTATGTGCACCGGTTGTGGTGTATCGTTTCCAAATAAATCTAACTGCTGCAAGTGTTTAGCCATATTTCAAAGTTACTATTCTATTCTTTGACAGATTAGCTTCTAAGAGATTGGTGGATAAATTGTTAAGTATAGCGTAATTTTGCTTATGCGCATTTTTATTGTATCAAAAGCGGCTTGGAATATTCCTGCATTAATGGTAGATCAAACAGTGGCAGATTTAATAGCTACTGGTTTTCATTCTTCCATAACAGACATTGTGGTGGTGGCGGAAGGGTTTAGGGTAAATCTGCCTCCTGGCGCTACTTTAATGAGTACCGAAGAAGCTACTACTTTATTAGCTAGTTCAAACAATGCTGCTATTATTCATTTTGGTATAAGTTTAAAAGGAGCAGAAAATTTGGAACAATACTTTATTGATTTATCTAACCCTTTATATTTAGCGGATGGCTGGATGGCTAATATAATGGCGGGAAGAGCATATAAAAAAGTGAAACAAAAAGCGAAGACGGTATTTACTTATTTAGATTTACCAGCGCCACATTTGCCTACATATGAATGGTCTGATTTGGCTATGGCTAAATCTCGCAATACCAATGGAGACGCCTATTTTATGGTATTTGCTTCTGTGTCTGAAATAGTAAGTATTTTAAAAGAGTTTTCTATTTTTAAAAAATGGCAGCAAACGAGTATGGCTATTGTATTTGTTTGTAAGGACGCCAAAGAACTAGCAAAAGCGCAAGCCTTGGTGAAAGGTTATAAGTATAGAAATGCAGTATTTTTTAAATCATTGGATGAGCTTGAAATAATTGATTTTGCTGCAGCCTATTTGAGCGTTTGGAGTAAGTATCTTCCTTATTATACTCGTATGCTGCAATGGTCAGCTGGATTGGGATTACCTATCTTATTAAATAGTAAAACCAATTGGCCCATTGCCTATACAACATCTGGTGAATGCTTTGATTTTACTGAGTTACAGGGCCTTTCTAATCATTTCAAATTGTACTATAAAGACGAGGTATATAAGCAAACCAGATCTAATTATGGTCATGCTTGGTTGAATCAAATGATGGCCGATGCGCTTACCATAAAAAATGGTATTTTTGCCCCATAAATTTTAATATGCATCAATCTAATATTAATGTCCAAATTAGTTTGGACGAGCAAAAAATTCCACAACAAATTCAATGGTCTGCCTCTGATAGTTCTGCAGAAGAAGCACAAGCTGCCAGAGCGATGATGTTAACTTTTTGGGATCCTACCGATAAAACTGCTTTACGCATAGATTTATGGACTAAAGAAATGATGGTAGATGAAATGGCCGATTTCTTTTATCAAAATATTATGGGAATGGGGGATACTTATATGAGAGCTACCCAAGACAAAGCATTGTCTGACGAATTTAAAAACTTTGCAAAAACATTTTTAGTGAAGTTTAAAGAGAGTCAATTAAAATTAAATAATACTAAATAACTAAGAAATGAGTTTAGAAGAAAAAGTAATGTCTTTGATGAAAGATGCTATGAAAAGCAAGGATGAAGCTACTTTGAGAGGATTAAGAGCTATAAAGGCAGAGATTATCAAAGCCAAAACTGATCCAGGGGCGAATGGTGCAATTAATGAAGATACAGAAATGAAATTGTTACAAAAATTAGTAAAGTCTCGTAAAGATTCTTTGACGATTTTTGAACAACAAAATAGAGCTGACTTGGCTGCTAAAGAAATGGAAGAAATTGCAGTGATTGAAAAATTCTTACCAGCACAAATGAGCGAAGAAGAAGTAATAGCTGCTGTGAAAGCAATTATTGAGCAAGTTGGTGCAGCTGGTCCTCAAGACTTAGGAAAAGTTATGGGTGTTGCTTCTAAACAATTAGCTGGTAAAGCTGCAGGTAATGTGATTTCTGCTGTAGCTAAAAATTTATTGACTGCTTAGTATGTGGATTGATATTCTATCCGGTACTATTTTGATCATTGCTATTTTGCAAGGGTACAGAAATGGATTAATTAAAGCTATCATTTCTTTTTTCTCTTTATTTATTGGATTGATTCTGGCTTTTCAGTTTGCCGGATATATTTCCAATATTTTAAAAGAACATACTAAAATTGCTTCTCATTGGTTGCCATTTATTGCTTTTCTGGTAGTTTTAATTGGGGTAATGATTTTATTAAAAATGATTACCGGCATTTTACAACAATCTGCCGAATGGCTACTATTAGGTTGGTTGAATAAATTACTAGGCATGGTTTTATATGCTTTAATTTATGGTACTATCTTAAGTGCTTTTATTTATTTTATGATCTTATTAGGGGTAATTGATAAAGCCACAGTGAAGGATAGTTATAGTTTTTCATACTTGGAATCTTGGTGGCCTTATTTTATGAAAAAGTTAAGTTTTTGGATTCCTTCTATTAAATCTAGTTTGACTAGCTTATTGTAAGGTTTTTTACTGCGAATCATTTATCTTTAAAGCATGGACTACGAAATTAAAAAGGATGGCAAATTCGAATATCTGGAAGTAGGTGAGGGAGAGGTGTTGATGCTTTTGCATGGCCTTTTTGGAGCATTAAGTAATTTCTCTGACCTGATTGAGCGTTTTAGAACCACTCATAAAGTGGTAGTACCCTTATTGCCGCTTTTTGATTTAGATATTTTACATACTAGCGTTACTGGTTTAGCCAAACATGTACACCAATTTATTGATCATAAGGGGTATAATCAGATTCATCTTTTAGGAAACTCTTTGGGTGGGCATGTTGCTTTAGTACATGTTTTAAAACATCCTGAAAAAATTAAATCATTGATCCTTACAGGTAGTAGTGGTTTGTTTGAAAATGCGATGGGAGATTCTTATCCAAAGCGTGGCGATTATGAATATATTAAAAACAAAACAGCACTTACTTTTTATGATCCAGCAATGGCTACTAAAGAATTAGTGGATGAGGTTTTTGAAATAACTAAAAACAGAATTAAAGTAATTAAAATTATTGCGCTTGCTAAAAGTGCTATTAGAAATAATCTAGGAGAAGAGTTAAATCAAATTCAAATTCCTACTTTGTTAATTTGGGGAAAGAACGATACAGTGACACCTCCATTTGTAGCAGAAGAGTTTCATAAATTAATTCCACATAGTAAATTATACTTCATTGATAAATGTGGTCACGCTCCTATGATGGAAGTGCCAGGTGAATTCAATGATTTGTTGGATAATTTTCTTCAATCTTTACCTAAATAATTTTCATGATTGCCTCAAGTATTGCTGTACAAAGCTTTCCTATAATGCGCTTAGAAGACAAAGCGGGCTTTGTGCTGCAAAATATGGAAGACTTTGATGTGCAAGAATTAGTGGTGACCAAAGACGATTATTTTATTGGTTTAGTGCACAAAGTAGATTTATTAGATATTTCAAATGATCAAAGCATTGCTTCTATTGCAGATGCATTTCAAAGAGTAGGTGTTTTAGGAACAGCACATATTACTTCTGTATTAGATCATTTTGCAAAACATCAGTTAAGTATTTTACCGGTATTGAATGAGCAACAAGAGTGCATAGGAGTGGTACCTCAAAAAAATCTGAATGAGATGTTGGCGCTTTATCTGGGAGTTGCTCAACCTGGTGCCATTTTGGTTTTTTCCGTTTCTCCTTATCAATACTCTTTAGCGGAGATGAGTAGACTTGTGGAAACCAATAATGCACAAATTGTACAATTGAATTCTATTTTTGACGAAGCTACTGGCGCTTATATTATAACGATAAAAATTAACAAAGAAGAGGCGCAATCTATTGTTGCAACTTTTCAACGTTACGAATATCAATTATTACATTATTTTGGTAATACTCCTATTAATAATGATATCGAAGATCACTATCATCATCTAATGAATTATTTAGATGTTTAAATCTTATGTTTTATTTTTCTTTCTAAGTATTGCTTTTGCTTTTTCTGCTCAAGCACAAATCACTATTCGATCTATTACCATTAAGGGTAATAACAAGACCAAGAACTATATTATTCAAAGAGAATTGCCTTATCGTATTGGTTCAATAGTATCTGCAGATTCTCTGGAATCTATGAATACGCTAGCGCAACACCAATTGTTCAATACAAGTTTATTTAATGAAGTGAAATTAGAAGCCATTTTGGTGGATAGCAACACAGCGGATGTATTAATTAATGTGAAAGAGCGTTGGTATTTGTTTCCTATCCCATATTTCAGATGGGTGGACAGAAATTTTAGTCAATGGTGGAACCAACAAAATAGAAGTTTAGATAGGGTAAATTATGGACTTAATTTTAGACAAAGTAATTTTTCTGGTAATAATGATAGATTAGTAGTTGGGTTAATCACCGGCTATACACAACAAGCAATAGTGAGATACCAGATTCCTTTTATTGATAAAAAATTACAATGGGGTATTGGTGCAGGTGTACAATATTACACACAGAAAGAAATTAATTACAATACTATTGCTGATAAACAGGTTTTTTACAAGTCTAATCAAATTCTAAGAGATGGCTTTAGAGCCAATGCCAATCTAACCTATAGACCAAGTTTATTTGAGCGATATAATTTTCAATTTGGCCTGGGTGAAGAAAATATTGCGAACGAAGCATTTTTAAAAGCACCTCAATTGCTTCCTAATTTTTCTACATCAATGCGCTATGTGGATTTCACCATTGGATATGCTAAAACTAAATTTGATTATAATGCTTATCCAACCAAAGGTACAAGTGTAGATATTGCTTGGTACCAAAGATTGGCTAACAAAGCTTCATTAACATCTTTTCAATGGAGAAATATTTGGGCTCATTCTTTAAACAAAACTAATTTTATATTTACCGAAACCAATACACAAATTAAATTCTTACCCAATCAAAATTACTTGGATCAAAAATTATTGGGTTATGGTAATTTACAAATGAGTGGTCTTGAATATTATGTTGTAGATGGTAATGCTGCATCTATTGGTAAACTCGCTTTTCATCATAAAATTGGAACAATCACCCTTCGTAATCCAGTGACCAAAAAATTTCTACCAGAAGTTAAATATCATTTCTGGCTAAAACTGTTTACTCAATTGGGCTATGTTTATAGTGAAAAGCCCTTGAATGCGAATAGATTATCTAATACATTACTTAGAACGGCTGGTGTTGGGGTGGATATAATTAGTATTTATGATTTTGTATTTAAAATTGATTATAGTGTGAATCAGCTTGGAGACAAAGGTTTATATTTACACGGCGGAATTAATTTTTAATTTTGATCAATGAAAGTAGCAATATATAGTAGAGGGGTGGATATAGATCAACAGCAATCTTTAAATGCATTGTTGATAGAATTGTATCGTTATGATATTGATATTTTTGTTTTTGAAGACCTGATTCAAAAATTTGACTTAAAAGCCATTGCTGGCAAACCGGCTTTAACTCCTTTTAAAGATGCACATGATTTACATAATGCCATTGATTGCTTGATTAGTGTTGGAGGAGATGGTACCGTTTTAGATGCCATTACTTTAGTAGGCGATACGAATATTCCTATTTTAGGAGTGAACTATGGCAGACTGGGTTTTTTAGCTTCTATTTCTAAAGACGAACTAAGTTTAATGGTAGATGCATTAGTGAATAGGTCTTATGTAATTGATAAAAGAACATTAATTCACTTGGATGCAGACTTCCCAGTATTTGGTGGAACACCTTTTGCTTTAAATGAATTTGCTATTCATAAAAGAGATACTTCTCCTATGATTAAAATTCACACTTATTTAAATGGTGAATTTTTAAACTCATATTGGGCCGATGGATTAATTGTTGCCACACCCACTGGTTCTACTGGATATAATATGAGTTGTAATGGCCCTATATTATTTCCAGAATCTGCTAGCTTTGTGATTACACCAGTAGCACCGCATAATTTAAATGTGCGTTCTATTGTTGTTCCTGATACTTCTGTTATCTCTTTTGAAATTGAAGGTCGCACTGAAGAAATTATTTGTGCTTTAGATGCGCGTAAAGAAATTGTAGCTAAAAAAATTCAGTTAGCTGTTAAGAAAGAAAACTTTAGTGTAAGCTTTATCAGATTGAATGAGAATAGCTATTTGAATACTTTAAGAAACAAGCTTACATGGGGCTTAGATAAAAGAAATTAGAGCATGCGTTTTACTTGTATATTTTTATTTTTTGGTTTACTATCTACTGCATCGATCAAGGCACAGCATCTTCAATTAATCAATGATAAGGGCGAACTAGGCGGTTTTATGGGCTATTCTTCTTACACTGGAGATGTTGCCTCTGATGTGCAATTTGTCAAAATGAATTATGGAGCATTTTATAAAAAGCAATTCAATTCATATATTGGTTTAAGAGCTAGTTATGAAAAAATTAATTTAGGTGCAAGTGATTTTAGTTCAAAAAATCCCTACGAGTTAGCAAGAGGATTTTTTTTTGAAAGAGACTTTCATGAGATAAGTTTATTGTCAGAATTATATTTTAATCGTTTCATTACTGATAGAAAAAATTTTCGTTTCTCTCCTTATTTAGGATTTGGTGCAGGTTATTTAATGAGCGCTAATTTGGATAGAAATAATTTTTCTATAAAAACGAATACTAGGTACACTTCTTTAATGACTAATATCGGGTTCAAATGGAATATCTACAAACAAATTAGTTTGTTTAGTGAATTTAAATATCGTTTCAATTTATCTGATTATATTGATCACTTTTCTGATGCAACAGCTATTGCACCACAAGGCTCGGTTTATAAATATCAAGGAAGTAAATCGGGTAAAGACCAAATGATGTCTGCTTCTTTAGGACTTTCTTATAATTTCAGAAAAATTTATGGACCTGAAATTTTCAAGCAACCTAAGCGCAAGAAAAATGATATTGAAGACCATTCCCCTCAAAAGAAATCTAAATTGCTTTTTTTCCTTCCTTTTAACCGCAAATAAGTTTCGGTTGCTTATTTTTACAACATGGAAAACCTGGATGTAAATAGACTCCCCCAACATATCGCCATTATCATGGATGGTAATGGTAGATGGGCTCAGGAACAAGGGCAGGATCGTTTATATGGACATTACCATGGGGTGATTAGCGTGAGAAAAGTGGTGGAAGCAGCTGCAGAAATTGGTATCAAATACCTTACCATGTATGCTTTTAGCACCGAAAACTGGGACAGACCTACCGAGGAAGTAAATGGCCTGATGACCCTTTTTGTGGAAACCATTGCCAAAGAGGTACCAGATTTAAATAAAAATAATATCCAATTGCAGTTTATTGGGGATTTATCGGTTTTGCCACCCCATGCAAGTGCTGCTTTGACTCAAGCAACTGCCGATACAGCTCAAAATACCGGACTAAAACTAATTATAGCCCTTAGTTATAGTAGTAGATGGGAACTGGTCAATGCAGCCCAAAAAATTGCCGAATTGGTCAAAAATGGTAGCCTTGAACCTGCTCAGGTGGATGAAGCTATTTTTGCTCAAAACCTTACTACCAAAGGGATTCCTGACCCTGAATTGATGATTCGTACCAGTGGAGAACACCGTATTAGCAATTTCCTTTTATATCAATTAGCTTACGCAGAATTGTACTTTACCGACACCCGTTGGCCTGATTTTAGAAAAGAGCACCTTATCGAAGCTATTTTGGACTACCAGTCCCGTGAACGCAGATTTGGCAAAACAAGCGCCCAGATCCAGTCAAATGCATAAAATAAATAATATGTTATTTTCTGCTTTTTAACAAAGACTTTGAGATTTTACGAGTAATTTGCGACACTTTTAAGATTATAAATTATAGCCCCACCAGCAGATGCAGAAATTGACCCGTTTATTTATTGGATGTATATCGGTACTTGTATTGTCGTCGACTTGTTTTGCTCAGGAAATTCCTGCTAAAGACTCGGTTTCTCAGATCAATGTTAAGTTACAAAACCTTTTTAGTCAACGCTTGGTATCGAAATACAAGATCCGCTCTATTAAGGTGGTGGGTAATGAGTATTTTGACGAAAGCTTATTGTTGTCTTTATCTACCCTAAATATTGGGGACGAGGTGCAGATTCCAGGAGGAGATAATTTCTCTAAAGCCATCCGTAAGTTGATGGATCAAAACTACTTTAGTGATGTAAGTATTTATATTACCGATTTACAAGACAAGGAAATTGATGTTGAGATTAATGTGGTGGAGCGTCCTCGTTTATCTAGATTTAATTTTATTGGAGTTAAGAAAACAGAGAAAGATGAATTGTCTGGCAAAACTGGTTTAACACCTAACAGGGTTATTACAGAAAACATGAAAATAACTGCCATTGAAGGGATTAAAAAGTTTTATGCAGAGAAAGGTTTTCAAGATGCTACTGTAGTGATCAAAGAACAAAAAGATGCTGCTAGAAAAAATAATTTATTATTAGATTTTGTGGTAGATCGTGGTCCTAAAGTGAGAATTAATAATATCAATTTTGGTGGTAATAAAATAGACGAGACAAAGTTGAAGAAAAGTTTAAAAGAGATTCACGAAAAGTCTAGAATGACTTTGTATCCTTTGAACGACAAGCCTGTGATTGTCAAAACATCTCCTTATACTTTTGAAGAATACCTTCAAGAAAAAGGGTATTTAACTTTTACTAAGACTAGAAAAATATTAAACCCTTATCTACGTATTAAATTATCTAGCTCTAAGTTTAATCCAAAAAAATACGATGAAGCAAAAGATAATTTATTGAACTATTACAACTCTTTAGGTTTTAGAGATGCGGTGATTGAAAAAGATACTGTATATCATAATGCTGCTGGTAATTTGAATATTGATATGCAAATGAAAGAAGGTAAAAAATACTTTTTTGGTAATTTAACTTGGAGAGGTAATACCAAGTATTCTGATTCATTATTATCAAGCATTTTGAATATTAAGAAAGGAGATATTTATAATAGAGAAATTTTATACAATAAGTTAGGTAAGACACCTACTGCTGAGGGAGGAGATGTGAGTGGATTGTATCAAGATGATGGTTATTTGTTTTTCCGAATAGATCCTATCGAAACTGCCGTATACAATGACACAATTGATTTTGAAATTAGAGTAATGGAAGGTCCGCAAGCAACTATCAAAACAATTCGTATTGCGGGTAATGAAAAAACAAAAGACTTTGTAATTCGTAGAGAAATTAGAACTATCCCTGGTGACAAGTTTAGCCGTACTTTATTAATTCGTTCTCAACGTGAGATAGCACAGTTAAACTATTTTGATCAGGAGAAAATTAAAATGGATCCAATACCTAATGCAGAAGACGGTACTGTGGATATTAATTATGGCGTTGAAGAAAAATCTAGTGATCAGTTAGAGTTGAGTGCTGGATGGGGTGGATATATTGGTTTGACAGGTACATTAGGTGTTACTTTTAATAACTTCTCTTCTAAGAATTTATTTAACAAGAAAGCATGGGATCCATTACCCATGGGGGATGGTCAAAAACTAAGTGTACGTGTTCAAAGTAATGGTAAAGCATTTAGATCTACCAACTTCACTTTCACTGAACCTTGGTTTGGTGGTATCAAAAGAAACTCTTTAACTTTTAGTGTATACAACACAAAGTATGGTCAGTCTTATGATTTGTTAACTGGAATGTACAATCCAAATGCAGCAGACCAAAGATATATTTCCACTACAGGTGCGACTATCACTTTTGCTAGACAGT
This sequence comes from uncultured bacterium, assembly GCA_963923775.1. Classification (GTDB taxonomy): domain Bacteria; phylum Bacteroidota; class Bacteroidia; order Chitinophagales; family Chitinophagaceae; genus Sediminibacterium. The sequence goes on along the minus strand of CAWULX010000012.1, from coordinate 10,223 downwards.
TAACATGGCCTGATGACTATTTTTCTTTTAGTACTGGTATCAACTTTACAAGATATACTTTAAAAAACTATGCGATTGATCCATACAACTTACCCAACTTTGATAATGGTAATGTAAATAACCTGAATCTAAGATTGGCATTACAAAGAACTTCTATTGATCAACCATTATTCCCAAGAACAGGTTCTACTTTCTTATTGAGTGCACAATTAACTCCACCATATTCTGCTTTTGATCCTAACTTTTCTAAGAAGTCAAATCCTTATGAATTATTAGAGTACCATAAATGGAGATTTAATGGTGAGTGGTATGTACCATTGGGTAAACCAGCAGGCGAAGAGCATAACAAACAATTTGTTATGAAATTTGCTGCCAAGTTTGGTTTCTTAGGTAGATATGATCAAAATTTAGGTATTTCTCCATTTGAGCGTTTCCAATTAGGTGATGCAGGTTTAAGTAATCAGTTTGCTTTATTGGGTTATGATATCATTGCACAAAGAGGTTATCCTGTGTATGAATCTTCGAATCCAAAAATCAATCCTGATCAACAATCTTCAAGACAGAAGTTCACCATGTTTAATAAATATGCAGTTGAATTAAGATATCCTTTAAGCTTAGCTGCAAGTAGTACTATTTATGCATTAACATTCTTCGAAGCTGCGAATGGTTGGTATAGTATGAAAGATTACAATCCATTTAACTTAAGAAGATCTGTGGGTGTGGGTATGCGTTTCTATTTACCCATGTTTGGTTTGTTAGGATTTGATTATGGTATTGGTATTGATAGAATTAATGCAACCAATTCATTAAAAGATGCGGGTAGATTTACTTTCATGTTAGGATTTGAACCAGAATAGACATTGATTTATAATTCATTTTAAATTTTACAAAATGCAATTCAAGAAATTTTATTTACTACTTGCTTTAGGTGTTTTCACTTTTTTAGGTGTTCAAGCACAAAGCCGTTATGCAGTAATTAACACCAAGTATATTCTAGACAAAATTCCAGAATACAAGGAGGCAGATAAAAAATTAAAAGCATTGGGAGATCAATGGCAGGCAGAAATTGACGAGAAGCAAATGGTTTTGGACAAAATGTATAAAAACTATGAGGCAGAGCAATTTATGTTGTCTGATGATTTGAAGAAAAAGCGTGAGGATGAACTATTTATAAAGGAAAAAGAGCTTAGAGATTTACAAAAAAAGCGCTTTGGTTATGAGGGGGATTTATTCAAAGAGCGCCAAAAACTAGTAAAACCCATTCAGGATAAGGTATATAATGTGGTGCAAAAAATGGCTATCGCTCGTTCATATGACTTCATTTTGGATAAAAGTGAAGGAATAACCATTATATTTGCTGACCCAAAACTGGATAAAAGCGATGACGTTTTAAAAGAATTGGGGATTAATAATTAAGTATAACACAACACAAAACATAGACAAATGAAAAAAGGTTTCTTATTTGCAGCCATCATTTTATTAGCTGCTTCTTTCACTAACAGTGCTTCTGCACAAGTTAAAATTGGTTATTTTGATGACCAAAGCGTAATTGCTTTATTCCCTGGTATCCAAGAAAAATTAGATACAGTGTTGCAATCTTATGCAAAAGATACTTTACAAGACGAGTACAACTACACATTAAAAAGTTATCAAGTAAAAGATAGTATCTACAGAAAAGATTCTTTAGAATTATCTAAAAGACCAAAAGCGTTACAATTATCAACTGATGAATTAAATCAGTTAAAGTATAAGTTGATCAACTGGCAACAATACCAACAAGAGATGATGCAACAAAAGCAAGAGTCTTTATTGTTACCTTACAGACAAAAGATTGCTGCTGCTTTAAGCGAAGTAGTTGCTGAAAATAAATACACAATGGTATTAAAGGCTGAGTCTTTATCTCCATACGCTCAACCTTCTATTGCAGACAATTTAACCATTCGTGTTGCAATGAAGTTGAAGTTGGCTTTACCTAAAGAAGTAGAAGAAGCTTTCAAAGCGGCTACTGGTGGTGCTCCTGCTAAAGCTGCAGCAGCTCCAGCTAAGAAAGGATAATTTAGCACAACAATATTTTTAGTAAGAACCTCGTTGTTATGCAACGAGGTTCTTAGTTTTACATAACGAAACATTTTTATGGCTGCACCCATTGGCGTTTTTGATAGTGGTTATGGTGGATTAACCATCTTAAAAGCTTTACAAAAGCAATTGCCTGAGTATGATTATATCTATTTAGGTGATAATGCGCGTGCTCCCTATGGTACTAGATCTTTTGAAACAGTTTATGAATATACCCTTGAAGCAGTGAAATGGTTTTTTGATCAGGGTTGCGAATTAGTCATCTTAGCATGTAATACTGCTTCTGCAAAAGCACTTAGAAATATTCAACAATTAGATTTACCTACTTTGGCTCCTAACAAAAGAGTATTAGGTGTGATTAGACCTAGTAGTGAAGTTTTGGGTAACTATTCTAGTAGCAAACATGTGGGCGTAATGGGAACATCTGGTACGGTGCAGAGTGAAAGTTATTTATTAGAAATGGCTAAGTTCTTCCCTGAGGTAAAAGTATTTCAACAAGCCTGTCCTATGTGGGTGCCCATTATTGAAAATGGAGAGTTTGATGGAGAGGGTGCAGATTTCTTTGTAAAAAAGTACTTAGACCAGCTTTTTGCTCAGTCTAGTCAGATTGACGCTGTTTTGTTAGCTTGTACTCATTATCCTTTGTTGGAGGCTAAGATTAAGGCTTATGCTCCCAAGGGCGTGAAGTTTATTGCCCAAGGAGATATTGTTGCACAAAGCTTGGCCCTTTACCTTGAAAATCACCCTGAAATGGCTCAAAAATGTAGTAAAAATGGTCAAATAAGCTTTTTTACTACCGATAATGAGCAGGTTTTTGAACAGCAGGGCAGTTTGTTCTTTGGTCAAAAAATTGCCGCAAAACATACAGATTTAGCTTAAAAATTCAAAAAATACCCTATTTTTGCCGTCCTTTCACGGGTAGTGGTATGGTGACTGCTATTAGAAACGGATTTAGAACTAAAGTATTAACATCAAGGGCAATAGGAATATTCCTAATAACCCGATAAAAAAAGTAGAATATGAAACGTACATTCCAACCTCATAAACGTCGTCGTAAATCAGTACATGGTTTCCGTAAGCGTATGGAATCAGCAAATGGTCGTAAAGTATTAGCTAGTCGCCGTAAGAAAGGACGTAAGAAATTGACTGTATCAAGCGAGAAAGGTTTAAAATAATTTTAAAACGGAACGCTGAAATTAATAATTTTAAAGTCCTCTCGATATTTCGGGAGGACTTTTTTAATGCCTTAAACATTGCCCTTGTCTACCCATTTTACTTTTCAAAAAAAAGATAAACTTAAAAGTAGAAAACAAACACAGTTCTTGTTTGCTAATGGGCATTCTATGAATACTTTTCCCATTAAATTAATCTATACCATTGAAGCAAGCATGCCAGGTTGCTTGCAAGCAGGAGTAGGAGCTCCAAGCAGAACTTTTAGAAAAGCTGTTGCTCGTAATAGAGTGAAGCGTTTATTAAGAGAAGGATATAGATTAGAAAAGCCAGCTTTTGTAGAAGCTACTTCAATAGAGCATCTTCGTATTAATTTATTTTTTTTGTATACCGATGCTACTGTGATTACACAAAAAGAAATTCAAGAAAAAATAAAACAACTTTTAACAAGGTTGTCTGAAAAAATTAAAACAAGTAGTAAACTTCACAATGGAACTATTTAAAAAAATTATAGCTTTTCCCTTTGTGCTATTGATTAAATTTTATCAATACGTTCTTTCTCCTTATTTAGGTGGAAGTAAGTGTAGGTATACGCCTTCTTGTTCTCAGTATACCATGGATGCTATAAAAAAGTATGGCCCCATAAAAGGTATCTTTCTAGGGGCCAAACGTATTAGTAAATGTCATCCAGGCGGTGGTCATGGTTACGACCCCGTGCCTTAATTTTATTTTGCTGCAGCGAATCTCTCTGCTACTACTGTCCAGTTGACTACATTCCAGAATGCTGCTAAATAATCAGCTCTTCTGTTTTGATATTTTAAATAGTAAGCGTGTTCCCAAACATCAGCACCTAATAATGGAGTTCCTTTTACTTCCGCAACATCCATTAATGGATTATCTTGATTAGGGGTAGAGCTAACTTCTAATTTTCCATCTTTTACAATTAACCAAGCCCAACCAGATCCAAATCTAGTCATACCTGCATTCGCAAATTTTTCTTTGAATGCATCAAAGCTTCCAAAAGCAGCATTGATGGCATCTGCTATAGCACCAGTTGGCACGCCACCAGCATTAGGTGCTAAACTATTCCAGAAGAATGTATGGTTCCAATGACCACCACCATTATTTCTAACAGCTGGGCTAATGCTTCCAGCAACTGCTACTAATTCTTCCAAACTTTTTCCTTCGTTAGGTGTTCCAGCAACTGCCTTGTTTAAATTATCTACATATGCTTGATGATGCTTACCATGATGAATTTGCATGGTTAAAGTATCAAAATGTGGTTCTAATGCTTCGTGTGCGTATGGTAACGCTGGTAAAGTAAATGACATATTTTTTATTTTAAATGTTTCTGATAGATAGAACAAAATTACACCCCTTTGAGTTCATTTACTACATCTTAAAATATTATTTCCCAAAATAGATATTATGTAAAATAAGCAGTAAAAAATAGCAACCCCTTGGCCTCTCGCTGCACGAACAGATATCGGCCTCGGGCTTCTATTTTTTACCGCCCACTTTTTTAAAAAAGATAATTTAGGTAAATATTTATTACAAGAAGATGGAGCAAATGATATTCCGAGCGAGCATTCGTTCTTGCGAGCTGCGAGGGAGGGATAGGCATTTGCTCCATCCCTTTTCATAGCATTATCTTTTTGCTTTAAAAAAATCTGTCATGAGGGCGGAGCATTCGGCCGCGAGTATACCACCAGTAAGGGTGGTGGAGGGATGGAAGGGATTCTTTTCGCTTACTCTGCGGTAGCTGTTTTTTTCGTCCGAAGCGCCAAATACAATGTGGCCTATTTTATTCCAGTACAATGCACCTGCACACATTAAACAGGGTTCGAGTGTGACATATAAAGTAGCTTCTGTTAAATACTTTTCTTGTAATTGTTCGCAGGCACTGGTGATGGCTAATATTTCTGCGTGTGCGGTAACGTCTTTTAGTAATTGAACCTGATTGTATGCTTTAGCAATAATCTTTCCATGCATTACTACCACTGCTCCAACAGGCACTTCATCAACGTCAAAGGCCCTCTGTGCTTGCACGAGGGCCTGACGCATGAATGATTCATGATCTACTATCATGTAAAATTATAATCTTTGGATACGGATATTTCTATACCATACTTGGTTGCCATGATCTTGCAATCCAATATGTCCAGTAAATACTTTTCCGAAATCAGGTGATTCACCTTTAGAGAACTTACTGTTCTTGATTAAAGCTTTCCATGCATCATCTCCTAAAGTAGTAGTAACTGTTGTGATGCCATTTAATTTCAAAGTCAATGTGCCTTTTTCATTAATAATATCCACTAAGTTCCATTCGCCTACTGGCTTTACTGCTCCTTCTACACCAGCTACTAAATCGTATAAATTACCAGCTCTGTGTTTAATGATTTTACCATCAGCATGGCCATCGTTATCTAACACTTGCATTTCTGGTCCAGTATACCAAATGTAATTGTATTTTTTAGGCTCGTCTTGTATAAAGAAAATAATACCACTATTACCATTTTTAGAAATCTTCCATTCTAATTGTAAATGAAAATCTCCATAACTTTCATTACTTACAATATCTCCTCCACCTTTAATTTGCCATCCTTCTTTTTGAGAAGGATCTAACATTAAAGTGCCGTCTATCACTTTCCAAGCTTCTCCTACAGCATCTTTGCCATAAGTATGCCAACCTGAAGTTGTTTTTCCATCAAATAAAGAAGTCCATTCTTTTTTTTGTGCGTTGATTTGCGTACAAGCAAATAATAACACTAGAGCAAGCAATCGTTTTTGCATGGTGTTGATTTTTATGTGTAACTAAACTACTACTTTTTTAATAACAATACGTATTTAACCATCGCCTCAGCATCTTCTTGGCTGATTTGAGGATGTGGTGTCATTGGCACTGCACCCCATACACCGCTACCGCCTTTAATTACTTTAGTAGCTAACATTTTTACATTCTCTTCAGTGTTTTCATATTTTGCAGCTACATCTTTATAAGCTGGTCCAATATTTTTTTCTGATGTTTTGTGACATGTTAAACAGTCGCTACCTGCTACTAAGGCTAAACCTTTTGTATAATCAGGATTAGAAGATAAATCATTACTTGCAGTGGCCGCAGGAGCTGCTGCTGTTTCTTCTGTTTTCTTTTCGCTTGATCCTCCACATGCTGCCAACATTATTACTGCAGCCATTGTTCCTAAAACCTTTTTCATAATCGTTGTTTTTTATTTATTAAATACCTAATATTTTTTTATTGAATGCTTCATCAGATCCAGTGCTGGCAAAATCATCAAAAGCTTTTTCAGTTACTTTGATAATATTGTTTTGAATAAACACTGCACCTTCTGCAGCCCCAACTTCTGGATGCTTCAAGCAACACTCCCATTCCATTACTGCCCATCCTTTATAATCGTAAGCTGCTAATTTACTGAAGATGCTTTTGAAATCTACTTGTCCGTCGCCTAAAGATCTAAATCTTCCAGCACGATCAATCCAATTTTGATAACCACCATATACCCCTTGCTTTGCTGAAGGATTAAATTCAGCATCTTTTACATGGAACATTTTAATACGCTCATGGTATGCATCTATGTATCCACGGTAATCCATGCACTGTAATACCAAGTGTGATGGATCGTATAATAAACAAGCTCTCTTATGTTGATTCACTTTATCTAAAAACATTTCATAAGAAACACCATCGTGTAAATCTTCACCTGGATGAATTTCATAACATAAGTCTACGCCATGTTGATCAAATTCGTTTAAGATAGGCATCCATCTTTTAGCTAATTCTGTAAAACCAGTTTCCACTAAACCTGCTGGTCTTTGCGGCCAAGGATATACGGTATGCCATAATAAAGAACCACTAAATGTTGCGTGCGCGTTTAATCCTAAATTTTGTGAAGCTTTCGCTGCATATTTTAATTGTTGTACCGCCCATTCTGTTCTGGCTTTGGAATTGCCGCGAACTTCTGCTGGAGCGAAGCCATCAAATTGCGCATCATATGCTGGATGTACTGCTACTAATTGTCCTTGTAAATGAGTGGATAATTCTGTGATCTCTAATCCTGCAGCGTTTACAATTCCTTTAATTTCATCAGCATAAGTTTTACTTTCTGCAGCTTTTTGTAAATCGATACATCTAGCATCCCAACTTGGAATTTGTACTCCTTTGAAACCTAATGATGCCGCCCATTTACAAATACTTTCTAAAGTATTGAAAGGTGCTACATCTCCCATAAACTGTGCTAAAAATATTGCGGGTCCTTTTACTGTTGTCATTGTTTATTTTTTATCCTGCTATTAAATTACATAAGGTGTCCACTTCTTATCTGATTGAGAAGAAGCCACTACATTATCAATAAAGGCCATACCTCTTAATCCATCTTCGATGCCAGGGAAATCCAACATTTCTGGAGTAGGGGTTTTGCCATCTATCTTGCATCCTAAGGTTAAAGCAAAATTGCGATAGATATTAGCAAATGCTTCTAAGTATCCTTCTGGATGTCCTGCCGGAGTGCGACAATTATGTGTTGCCATTGGAGATAAATAATGTCCATTGTTTCCGCCGGCTCTATAAATCTGTGTAGGCTTATCCAACCATTTTACTAATAAAGTATTAGGCTCATGTTGATACCATTCTACACCACCATGTTCTCCATACACTCTAATTCTAATACCGTTTTCTTCGCCAGCTGCAACCTGAGAGGCCATTAATACCCCTTTAGCACCGTTGTCAAATTTCAACATAACTGCACCGTCATCATCTAATACACGACCTTCCACCATGGTATTTAATTCGGCACAGATATCTGTGATTTTAGATCCTGTTACATACTCTGCTAAATGAGCAGCGTGTGTTCCTATATCTCCCATTACCGAGCTCTTTCCTGATTTTTTTGGATCGGTTCTCCATGCTGCTTGTGCGTTTCCTTCTCTTTCAGACAGCTTGCTTAACCATCCTTGAGGATACTCTACCCAAACCTTTCTAATTTTGCCTAATTGCCCGTCTTTGATCATCGCTTTGATTTGTTTTACCAAAGGATATCCAGAATAAGTATGTGTTAAACAAAGTGTCAAACCTGTTTTGTCTAAGATTTGTTTTAACTCTTTCGCTTCTTCCAAAGAAAAGGTAATTGGCTTTTCAATGACTACATGAAAACCATGTTCTAAAGCCATTTTTGCTGGTGCAAAATGTGCAAAGTTGGGTGTTACAATGGTTACAAAATCCATACGCTTATCTGCTGGCAAAGCTGCTTCTGCTTTGATCATCTCCTCGAAAGTAGTGTAGGTTCTATCTTTTGGAAGAAACAAGGCCTCTCCTGAAGCCATTGCTATTTCTGGATTAATACTTAATGCACCACAACATAATTCTATTAAGCCGTCCATATTGGCTGCTAATCTGTGGATGGCTCCGATGAAGGCATCCTTACCTCCACCCACCATACCCATGCGTAATTTTCTATTCATTGGTAAATGTTTTTTGCTATACAATCGTTTTTCATTGTGTCATAATAACACTTTATTATAAACACTATAGCAATTTCCTTATAATTTCTTAAAAACAGCCTTTTTTAGTAGAAAATATTATAAAAGATTGCAAATAAATTTTTACATTTATAGACTCTAACAAAGTTGCATCGCTATGCCAAATCAAGTTAACAGACGTAAGCTTATTAAGCAGGTAATTACTGGCTCTGCTGCTATTGCTGCAGGGGTGAGTTTACCTTCATCATTAGTAGCTGCTACTGAAAAAAGTAGTATTGCCGACCTTAGTTTAAAAGGAAATATCAATCACTCTGTTTGTTATTGGTGTTATGGCAATATGTCTTTGGAACAATTGTGTTTGGAAGTAAAAAAAATTGGCTTTGGCGCAATTGATTTATTAAAACCTAGCGAATGGCCTATTGTTAAAAAACATGGATTGCATTGTTCTATGTGTTACACTGCGGGCGAAACAAGTTTAACAAAGGGTTGGAATGATAAAGCCAATCATGCATGGTTAATCAAAGATTATTTAGAAGCAATACCATTGGTAGCAGAAGCTGGTTATACGAACTTAATTTGTTTTGCAGGAAATAGAAATGGTATGGATGATGAAACAGGTTTACAAAACTGTGTTGAAGGATTAAAACAAATTATGCCATTAGCTGAAAAGCATGGTGTAATTATACAAATTGAATTATTTAATTCTAGAATAGATCACAAAGATTATATGGGAGATAAATCTGCATGGGGTATTGAACTTTGCAAGCGTTTAGGTTCTCCTAATTTTAAAATCTTGTTTGATATTTATCATATGCAAATTGATGAAGGAGATATTATTCGCTCTATTCAAGACAATCATCAATACTTTGGGCATTACCACACAGCAGGTGTTCCAGGTAGACACGAGATTGATGAGCGCCAAGAATTATATTATCCTGCAATCATGCGTGCAATTGCCGCAACGGGTTATAAAGGATATGTGGCGCAGGAATTTATTCCAAAAGATAAAGATGCAATGGCTTCTTTGAAAAAAGCGATTGAGATCTGTGACATTTAAATTTATTTTTTTAGTATAACAATTCAAATTTTAAGCAATGGCTGATCAACAGTATGACGCAATCGTAGTAGGCTCTGGAATTAGCGGTGGATGGGCTGCTAAAGAGTTAACTCAAAAAGGATTAAAAGTATTGATGTTGGAACGCGGTAGAAATATCGAGCACATCAAAGATTATGTAAATGCTAATAAGGAAGCTTGGGATCATCCACACAGAGGTGGAAGAACACAAAAGATGATTGAAGACTATCCTGTATTAAAACGTGATTATCCTTTGAATGAAACCAATTTAGATTACTGGGCGGTTGATAAAGAAAGTCCCTATGTTGAAACAAAACGTTTCGATTGGTTTAGAGGATACCATGTTGGTGGTCGTTCTTTAATGTGGGGTAGACAATCTTATCGTTGGTCTGATTTAGATTTCGAAGCT
>CAWULX010000011.1:0-24363 GCA_963923775.1 uncultured bacterium | reverse complement strand
ATACAATAGATCATGTCCATTATAAAAATAAAAGAACTAATACAATCTTCTATAGAAGTAAAACAATCTTTGCTACAAGATGAAGCTTTAGTAAAACAAATTGACATTGTGGTGGAGGTGGTAACTAATGCTTTTAAAAATGGCAATGCAGTATATTTTGCTGGGAATGGTGGTAGCGCAGCAGACGCACAACATTTAGCAGCTGAATTTTCTGGCCGTTTTTATAAAGATAGAAAAGCCTTACCTTCAGACGCTTTACATTGTAATAGCTCTTATTTAACTGCTGTTGCAAATGATTATAGTTATGAAGTAATTTATTCAAGACTATTAGAAGGATTGGGTAAGAAAGGAGATATTTTAATTGGCATTAGCACTTCTGGAAATTCTGGCAATATTGTAAAGGCATTTGAAATGGCATCTTCTATGGGAATTGTTACTGTCGGATTTACAGGTGATACTGGCGGTAGAATGAAAGAAAAAGCTGATTATTTAATTAATGTACCTTCTACCACTACTCCAAGAATTCAAGAGTCTCATATCTTGGTGGGACATATAATTTGTGAATTAGTGGAAGAAAATATTTTTGGCAAATAGTGTCTTTTGATTTTTCACATATCAATTCTGAATGGACATTGTTCTTAGATAGGGATGGTGTAATCAATGTAGAAAAGAACGAAGATTATATTCGTCATTGGAATGAATTTGAATTTTATCCTGAGAGCCTAAAAGCCCTGCCTTTATTAGCTAAGAAATTCTCAAGAATTATCATTACAACAAATCAAAAAGGAGTTGGAAAAGGATTAATGACAGAGGATGATTTGAAGGATATTCATAATAATATGAAATCAACAATTGAATCTGTTCAAGGAAGAATCGATCATATTTTATATTGTACTGATTTAGACAACGATTCTCCTAATAGAAAACCTCAGCCAGGCATGGCTTTTCAAGCTAAAACTTTTTATCCTTCAATTCAATTAGACAAATCTATTATGGTAGGAAATAGAATGAGTGATATGCTATTCGGTAGAAATGCAGGAATGCATACTGTATTTCTAGCAACTACCCATCCAGAAACAAATTTTCCAGATCTAGCAATAGATTACCGTTTCGACCATTTATTGGATTTTGCTAAACTAGTCTAGTTTTAAGACTGCCAAGAATGCTTCTTGAGGTATTTCTACATTTCCAATTTGACGCATTCTCTTTTTACCTTCTTTCTGTTTTTCTAATAATTTTCTTTTACGACTGATATCACCACCATAACATTTTGCCGTTACATCCTTTCTCATGGCAGATATATTTTCTCTAGCAACTACCTTCGCGCCAATAGCAGCTTGTATAGCAATTTGGAATTGTTGTTTAGTCAACAACTCTTTTAATTTTTCGCAAAGCTTGCGACCAAATTCTGCAGATTTTCCTCTGTGTATCAATGCACTTAAAGCATCTACTTTCTCACCATTTAACAAAATATCCATCTTGACAATATCTGCTTCTCTAAAACCAATTTGAGTATAATCAAAAGAAGCATATCCTCTTGTTCCACTCTTTAATTTATCATAGAAGTCAAATACAATTTCCGTTAAAGGCATTTCAAAAATTAATTCAACCCTAGAAGGGGTTAAATAACTTTGGTTGATTAACATACCTCTTTTACTTAAACATAAAGTGATAATATTGCCAATATAATCTGGAGTAGTAATAATTTGTGCTCTAATAAAAGGTTCTTCTATATAATCAATCTTAACTGGATCCGGCATTTCTGTAGGATTGTTAACTATGATTTTTTCTTTTCTAGTAGTATAAGCTATAAAACTTACGTTAGGAACTGTAGTAATTACCGTTTGATTAAACTCGCGCTCTAAACGTTCTTGAATAATCTCCATGTGCAATAAACCTAAGAATCCACATCTAAATCCAAAACCTAATGCCTGTGATGTTTCTAATTCAAAAGTTAAAGAAGCGTCGTTTAATTGTAATTTATCCATACAATCACGCAACTCTTCAAATTCGTCTGTGTTCACTGGATAAATACCAGCAAATACCATTGGCTTCACTTCTTCAAAACCATTGATCATTTCACCTGGATTATTGGCTAAAGTGATGGTATCTCCCACTTTTACTTCTTTCGCATTTTTTATACCTGTTATTATATAGCCAACATCCCCTGCCCTCACTTCTTCTTTTGGTGTCATGGATAATTTTAATACACCTACTTCATCTGCTATATAATCTTTTCCTGAAGCAACAAATCTAATTTTATCGTTCTTTCTTAAGACACCGTTTAAAATTCTATAATAAACAATAATTCCTCTAAAGCTATTAAATACACTATCAAAAATTAAAGCTTGTAATGGGGCTTCTGGATCACCCACGGGCGCTGGAATTCTCTCGCAAATGGCTTGTAAAATTTCTTCAATACCAATACCTGATCTTCCACTTGCCAATAAAATATCTTCTTGTTTACATCCAATTAAGTCAATGATTTGATCTGTTACTTCTGGAATTTTTGCTCCATCCATATCAATCTTATTGATCACTGGAATGATCTCCAAATTATTATCTAAAGCTAAATATAAATTAGAAATGGTTTGTGCTTGAATACCTTGAGAAGCATCTACTAATAATAAAGCTCCTTCACATGCCGCTAATGCACGGCTCACTTCATAACTAAAATCCACATGACCTGGAGTATCAATTAAATTTAAAGTATACGTCTCCCCTTTATGGATATAATTAATTTGAATCGCGTGACTCTTAATGGTAATACCTTTCTCTCTCTCCAAATCCATATCATCCAACACCTGGTTCATCATTTCTCTTTCAGTAATGGTCTTGGTATGTTCTAATAAACGATCTGCCAAGGTACTTTTACCGTGATCAATGTGGGCGATGATACAGAAATTTCTTATATTCTTCATGTATTGAAACTAATCTTTTAAAATCTATTTTAAAGCATTAATGATTGCAGCAAATTCTGTTGCAATTAAAGAAGCACCTCCAACTAAACCTCCATCCACATCTGGTTGTGAGAAAAGTTCTTTCGCATTAGCAGCTTTTACGCTACCTCCATATAAAATGGAAATTTGATCTGCAATATTTTGACCATATTTAACAGCAAAAACAGATCTAATATAAGCATGAATTTCTTGTGCTTGTTCACTTGAAGCTGTTTTACCAGTTCCAATTGCCCAAATTGGCTCGTAAGCAATAACAACTTTCACTATTTGTTCTGCACTTAAATGAAATAATGAATTTTTTAGTTGCGCTTCTACAAAGCTATTTTGAGTTCCAGCTTCTCTAATCTCTAATGGCTCACCGCAACAGAATATAGGAGTACTATCAATTGCTAAAACTGCATTCACTTTCTCAGCTAATAATGCATCTGATTCAGCAAAGTATTCTCTTCTTTCAGAATGTCCTAAAACAATATGTTTAACACCCACTGAGGCAAACATAGGTGCTGAAATTTCGCCTGTATAGGCTCCATTTGATTTTTGATGGCAGTTTTGAGCTGCTACAAATACATTTTGCTTACCTGCTAATTTGGAACTTGCTTGATGAATATATATGGCAGGAACAGCAAAAATGGCTTCCTGATGTGCAGCTAATGAATGATCAGTTTTTAATAAATCATTTAATAAAGTATCCGCTTCGGATTGACTTAAATTCATTTTCCAGTTAGCTGCAGCTATTTGCTTTCTCATTGAGTATTTTTTAACTTATTTTAAGCTATTATTAGCGCTGCAAAGGTAATCAAAAATTAAGCCGAATCCTATTAAAACCTATAAATGAGCAAGTTGATGAAGGTGTGTTAAAATAGAAGCTTCTTCTATACTCAATTCAAAGCCTTTCATCTTCTTCCAATTACCAATGTCTTCAATGGCTTCTTCTAAAATATACCCTGGCAAAGTACCCCAAGTGAAATTGGGAATATTTTTGGGCAATAGCCCATTACCAAACACATTAGCAGATACGCCAATATAGGAACCAGTGTTAATGCTAGATTGGATGGCAAATCTGCTATAATCGCCCACTAACATGCCCATTTTTTGACCAACAGTATCCCAGATCTGTTTTGCTTCATTCCACAATTGAACTTTACCCGCAGAGTTTTTGACATTGCTATTGGAGGTGCCCGCACCTACATTACACCAAAATCCAATAATACTATCTCCTAAATAGCCATCATGGCCTTTATTGGAGAAACCCATCATAATAGAATTCTTTATTTCTCCTCCTGCTAAACAATAAGGACCCACACTGGTAGCGCCATAGATGCTAGTATTCATTTTAATTACCCCTTTATTTCCCAAAACAAAAGGGCCTCTGATACTAGCTCCTTCCATTATAACTGATTCTCTACCAATATATATAGGGCCTTCACTTGCATTTAAATTACAACATGATAATTCAGCACCATCTTCTATAAATATCTGATCTTTATTAATTAATCTATTGGTATCATTCACTGTCTTTGAAACACGATTTTCCGTAACTAAACTAAAATCGGTTTTAATAAAATTGGCCTGTTTTTTGAGTAAATCAATGCTATTTTCTATCCATTCTACAGAATTAGCTATTATAGGGGGTAATGAAGGAAGTAAAATTTCAGCAATACTAGTTTGTTTGGTTTTGGAAGCTATCCATTTTCCCGAAGCACTAATTAACTTCTCTCCTTCTCCCAAAGATTTTATTTGTTTAATTATCTCTTTATTTGGAACAATTGTTATGTTAATAAAGGTTAATACTTTACCAGATCTCAAAAAATGATTTGGATATAATATTTGAAGGTAATCGGCTGTGTAAATACCTGTTTCTTCTTCTATTAATTTTTCCCATCTTTCTTGAAAATTATAAAGACCCACTCTACATTCCGCTAAGGATCTTGTTAGACTAAAAGGATAAAAATTTTCCCTATCTGCGATGTCCACCAATACATATTGCATAATGCTAAATTACTAAACAATTTTGTAGTAAAAGGGATCAATTACAAACAGATGTTCTTTAATTGCTTATTTTTGAATTCTAATTTTTATATATGCAATTTGGATATTTCAATTACCCTATGCCAGTGAATGAACCAGTACTTTCATATGCTCCTGGCAGCCCTGAAAAACTAGCTTTAAAAAAGGCTTTAGCAGATTTGAAAAAGAAGACCCTAGATATACCTATGTATATTGGTGGTAAAGCTGTTAGAACCGGAAAGAAGCAGTCAATTCATCCACCTCATGAGATTAAACACGTTTTGGGTCATTTTCATGTTGGCAATAAACAACATGTAGATCAAGCGATTCATACTGCTTTAAAAGTTCGTATTGCTTGGTCAGAAATGAGCTGGGAATCTAGAGCCCATATATTTTTAAAAGCTGCAGATTTATTAGCGACAAAATATCGTTTTGAAATGAACGCTGCAACCATGCTGGGTCAAAGTAAAAATGCTTTTCAAGCGGAGATTGATGCTGCTTGTGAATTAATTGATTTTTTAAGATTCAATGTGCATTTTTTAAGTCAAATATATCAACAACAACCTATCTCAGCTCCAGGCATTCACAATAGAATGGAATGGAGAGGATTAGAAGGTTTCGTATTAGCCATCACTCCATTTAACTTTACTGCTATTGGAGGTAACTTACCTGCTTCTGCAGCTATGTGTGGTAATGTGGTAGTTTGGAAACCTGCAAATACCCAAATTTATTCTGCTCAATTATTTATGAGAATATTAAAAGAAGCAGGTTTACCAGATGGCGTTATCAATATTGTTTATGTAGATGGCCCTACTTTGGGTGAAACTTGTTTCAAACATCCTGATTTTGCTGGTGTACACTTTACAGGTTCAACAGGTGTATTCAATCATATGTGGAAACAGATTGGAGAAAATATTGCTAACTATAAATCTTATCCAAGAATTGTGGGTGAAACAGGCGGAAAAGATTTTGTAATGGTACACCCCACTGCAGATGTGGATACTGTAGTGACTGCATTGGCAAGAGGTGCTTTTGAATTCCAAGGCCAAAAATGTTCTGCAGCTTCTAGAGCTTATTTACCAAGTAATATCGCTGCAGCTGTTAAAACCAAATTGGTTAAAGCTGTTCAATCAATGAAAGTTGGATCAGTAGAAGATTTCTCCAATTTTGTAAACGCAGTGATTGATGAAAAAGCATTTGATAGTATTACGAAATATATTAGCAAAGCGAAAAAAGATAAGAAAGCAAAAATATTAATTGGTGGTAATTATAGTAAGTCTAAAGGATATTTTATTGAACCAACGATTATCGAAACATCTGATCCAAAATACACTACCATGTGCGAAGAAATCTTTGGACCAGTGTTAACCATTTACACTTATCCAGCTGCTAAGTTTGAAAAAACGTTGGATATTTTGAATTCCACTTCTAAATATGCTTTAACTGGATCTATTATTTCTCAGGATAGAGCCTCCATAGATTTAGCTACTCAAAAATTGAGACATGCTGCTGGTAATTTTTATATCAATGATAAACCAACTGGGGCGGTGGTTGGTCAACAACCTTTTGGTGGAGCAAGAGCATCTGGTACTAACGATAAAGCAGGAAGTATGCTTAATTTATATAGATGGTTAAGTGCTAGAACTATAAAAGAGACATTTAATCCTCCAACAGACTATAAATACCCATTTTTAAACGAAGCTTAGGACTATTTTTAGAGCATTTTAATGCGAAAAAACAGTATATTTGCTCCTCAAAATTAAAGGACTGTGGCCCAAAAATTTTCTAAAGAAACCTATCTGTACTGGTACGAATTGATGCAATTAATACGTCAATTTGAATCAAAATCAGAAGAAATGTACAAAATGGCTGGAAAAATCAGAGGATTTTTCCATGTGTATAATGGACAAGAAGCTATTGCAGCTGGTTGTATGACTGCAACCAACCACGAAGATCCATTTATTACAGGATACCGTGATCATGGTTTAGCTTTAGCAAAAGGAATGAGCCCCAATGCTGCTATGGCTGAATTATATGGTAAAGCAACTGGTTGCTCTAAAGGAAAAGGTGGAAGTATGCACTTTTTTGATAAAGAAAATTATTTCTTTGGCGGTCATGGTATAGTGGGTGCACAAATTGGAACTGGAGCAGGTTTAGCTTTTGCTGAACAATATAGAGGTTCAAAAAATGTAGTATTATGCTTCTTTGGTGACGGTGCTGCGAGACAAGGTATGTTACATGAAGTATTCAATCTTGCTATGTTATGGAAATTACCTGTAGTATTTATTTGTGAAAACAATAACTACGCAATGGGTACTTCTATCGAAAGGACAAGTAATGTTATAGATATTTATAAATTAGCAGATGCTTACGATATGCCATCAGATAAAATTGATGGTATGACTCCTGAAAAGGTGCACGAAGGTGTCGCTAGAGCAGTTAAAAGAGCAAGAGATGGAGAAGGCCCTACTTTATTAGAAATGAAAACTTACAGATACAAAGGACACTCTGTATCTGATCCACAAAAATATAGATCTAAGGACGAAGTAGAAGAATACAAAAACCAAGATCCTATCACTAAGGTTACTAAAACAATTTTAGAAAACAAATATGCATCTGAAGCGGATTTAAAAGCAATTGATGACAAAATCAGCGCGATTGTTGATGCTTCTGTGAAATTTGCTGAAGAAAGCCCATGGCCAGACGACAGTGAAGTTTTAAAAGATGTTTATATTGATCAAAACTATCCATTCATCGTAGACTAATTACAAACACTTATATGAGCGATTTACAACAAGAACAACATCCATTTCTAGATTTTTTCAAAAGAAATCAAAAATCTTTAACTTATACATTAGTAGTTGCTATTGTATTAGTTGGTGGTTTTTTTGGATATACTGAATTATATCAAAAACCAAGAGAAGCCAAAGCAGCTGATGCAATGTTTATGGCAGAAAAATATTTCGCAAATGATTCTTCTAACTTCGTATTAAACGGAGATGGGCAAAGCAAAGGTGTATTGTATGTTATTAAAGAATTTAGTGGAACAAAAGCTGCTAATTTGGCTAAATATTATGCTGGTGTAAGTTATTTTAGATTAAATGACTTTAATAAATCAATTGAATACTTAAAAGACTTCTCAACAGATGCCAAACAAATTCAAGCTGTTGCTTATGGTACTTTAGGGGATGCTTATGCATCTTTAAATAAAGTGGATGAAGCAGTTAGCCATTACAAGAAAGCAGGTGAATATTTCCCTGAAGATGAAGCTATTTCTTCTGAATATTTGTTTAGAGCTGCAGCCTTTTTAGAATTAAATAATAAAACAGAGGAAGCAATTGAATTATACACCAAAATCAAAAATGAATATCCTAAATCTGAAAAAGGATTCATGGCTGATAAGTACATTAATAGATTAAAAGTTCAACCTTAATTAGCCCACAAAAGATCAATAAAATTTATAAAAGAGTCTCCTATTAGGGACTCTTTTTTTACTTATATTTGATTATGAAAGTACAATTATTCATCCCCTGTTTTATGGATCAATTATATCCACAGGTTGCATTCAATACCATCAAAGTATTAGAGAAAGCCGGATGTGAAGTATTGTATAATTCAAATCAAACTTGTTGTGGCCAACCTGCATTCAATGCTGGTTTTTGGGGTGAATCAAAAGATGTTTGTACCAAATTTGTACAAGACTTTGAAGGAGCAGATTATATTGTTTCTCCTAGTGCAAGTTGTACAGGTTTTGTTAGAAATAATTATGGGAAGCTTTTTGAAAACAATGCGTTTCAAAGTCCTGCTAAAAAGGTAAAACAACGTATGTACGAATTGTCTGAATTTTTAGTTCAGGTATTAGGCGTAACCGATTTAGGTGCCAGTTTTGATGCCAAAATAACTTACCACGATAGTTGTGCTGGTTTAAGAGAATGTAAAATAAAAGAAGAACCAAGAAAATTATTAAATGCTGTAAAAGGCATAGAATTAGTTGAAATGAATGATGTAGAAACTTGTTGTGGTTTTGGTGGAAGCTTTGCAGTAAAATTTGATACTATTAGCACTTCCATGGCAGATCAAAAAATAGACAATGCCATTGCAACTAATGCAGAATTTATAGTTAGTACGGATACAAGTTGTTTAATGCATTTAGACGGCCGAATTAATCATAATGGTCAAACTATTAAAGTGCTGCATTTAGCAGATATATTATCAGCAGGATATTAAATTAAAATATAAGTTTATGGCTTATTGGTTAATTAAATCTGAACCCTTTAAATATTCTTGGGATCAATTCGTTAAGGACAAGAAAACTTTCTGGGATGGTGTAAGAAATTATGGTGCTAGAAATAATTTACGCACTATGAAAAAAGGTGATCTAGCCTTTTGGTACCATAGCAATGAAGGTCTAGAAATTGTAGGTATCGCCAAAGTGGTAAAAGAATCTTATCAAGATCCTACCACAGAAGAAACAGCATGGTTAGCAGTTGATTTTGCTCCTCATAAGAAATTAAAAAATCCGGTTAAGCTGGCAGATATTAAAGCTAATTCCAATTTAAAAAACATGGCACTAGTGAAATTGGGTCGTCTTTCTGTTCAACCAGTTACAGACAAAGAATGGGAAGAAGTAATGAAAATGAGTGAGGGTAAATAATCATTACTAGAGACTCATCTAAAGAAGGTATACCCAATTATAATTGCAATCACTACCCCTATTAAATCTGCAAAAATACCAGCCCATATTGCATACCTAACTTTTTTAATGCCTACGCTTCCAAAATACAAAGCAATTATATAAAAAGTAGTATCTGCAGAACCTTGAAAAATGGAGGCTAATTTTCCTACAAAAGAATCAGGCCCACTGGTTTGAAATATATCCAACATCATTCCCCTTGCACCACTACCACTTAAAGGTTTCATGATAGCTACGGGCAGTGCTGGAATAAAATCTGTATTTACACTAGTAAGTTGAATTAAATAAGTTAATCCATTCAAGATATAGGTCATAGCCCCACTATCTCTAAATACTCTAATAGCCACTAACATGGCAACCAAATAAGGGATAATTTTTAATACTACATCAAAGCCGTTTTTGGCACCTTCAATAAAAGCATCAAATACAGATACTTTCTTATACACACCACCCAATATTATAATAACTATAATCAATAATAATAAACCATTACCCACAACTTTAGAAACAATTTCTTTATTTGCGGGACTTAATCCATTTACCAAAAATAATACCCCAGTCATCAATCCAATTAATCCCAATAACCAACTTATTAAAACCCTGTCCCATTTTAGTTTTTGATAAAAGCCTACCATTACAATAGAGGCCAAAGTAGTTCCAATGGTTGCTAATACACAAGGAATAAAAATACTTGCTGCATCTGTAGATCCTGCAGCCAATCTGTAAGAAATAATAGTTAATGGAATAATAGTTAAACCTGAAGTGTGTAATACCAAGAACATAATTTGAGCATTGGTTGCTCTTTCTTTTTCAGAGTTTAAACTTTGTAAACTTTCCATAGCTTTTAAGCCAAATGGCGTTGCAGCATTGTCTAATCCTAACATATTAGCACTAAAATTCATTACCATTTGGCCCATTGCTGGATGATTAGCTGGAACTTCGGGAAATAATCTACTTAAAAAGGGATTCATCCATTTGGCTAATTTTTGAATGGCACCAGCCTTTTCAGCTATATTCATTAAACCCAGAAAGAATACCATAGTACCTGCCAAAGGCAATGCTACATCCATTACAGACACTTTAGCTGAATCAAATATTCCATCAGCCAATAACTTAAAAATGGCCGTATCGCCAAGAAATACCAACTTAAACAAGGCAATTACAAAAGCAATTACAAAAAAAGCTACCCAAATGATATTTAAGGCCATAAAGTACAATTGTTTATGGTACTAATATAGCCCATTTTGAGATTAGAATTGTATTTTTGCGGTCTTAAAATCAATTCAATTATGGCTTTACAGGCAGGCATCGTGGGATTACCAAATGTGGGAAAATCAACTTTATTTAATGCGGTGAGTAATAGTGCAAAAGCACAAGCTAGTAACTATCGTTTTTGTACTATAGAACCAAATGTTGGTTTAGTAGATGTTCCTGACAATAGACTAGATCAATTAGCTGAATTAATTATTCCACAAAGAATAGTTCCAACACAATTAGAAATAGTAGATATTGCAGGTTTAGTAAAAGGCGCTAGTAAAGGGGAAGGATTAGGAAATAAGTTTCTAGCCAATATTAGAGAAGTAAGTGCTATCATTCACGTGATAAGATGCTTCGAAGATGAAAACGTATTAAGAGAAGAAGGAGCCATTAATCCTATAAGTGATAAAGAAATTATTGAAACTGAATTACAGTTAAAAGACTTGGATAGTGTTGAAAAGAAAATGCAAAGAACAGAAAAAATGGCCAAGACTGACCCAAAAGCTAAAGTTGAATTAGAGGTATTACAAAGATGTAAAGCACATTTGGAACAAGGAAAAAGTATTCGCTCCTTAGGTTTATCAAAAGAAGAAAGAGTAGCTATTGCTGATATTTTCTTATTAACAGAAAAACCAGTAATGTACGTGGCTAATGTGGATGAAAAATCGATGCATACCGGAAATGCATTTTCGGAGAAATTAGTGGCCATGGCAAAAGAAGAGGGTGCTGAAGTAATAGTTATGTGTAACAATATTGAAGCTCAAATTTCAGAATTAGAAGATGCTGATGATAAAGCATTGTTTATGGAAGAATATCAAATGAAAGAACCAGCTTTAAATAGATTGATTCAATCTGCCTATAAATTATTGAATTTAGAAACTTATTTTACAGCAGGTGTTCAAGAAGTAAGAGCATGGACAATTGAAAAAGGCTGGAAAGCTCCTCAAGCTGCCAGTGTTATTCACACAGATTTCGAAAAAGGATTTATTAAAGCCGAAGTAATCTCATTTGATGATTTTATTAAATTTAAGAGTGAAGCTGCTTGTAGAGATAATGGAAAATTAAGAATCGAGGGTAAGGAATACATTGTAAAAGATGGTGACGTAATGCATTTTAGATTCAATGTTTAATAAAAATATTATGAGAACTCTTTATTTCATAGCTTTTTTTGTTTTTTCAATAGCTTGTAATTCCGCTAATAATACCACAGATAGTAGTAATACTAATGCTATTGAATCACCCAAACAATTACAATATGAAATAGTAAAGATTTATCCTCATGATACAAGTTCTTATACACAAGGTTTAGAATGGAATGGAAGCCTTTTGATAGAAGGGACAGGGAATTATGGTAAAAGCATTTTACATATTCTGGATTCAAATATGCTATCCATTGGTAAAAAAGTAAAACTATCTGCTGAAGATTTTGGCGAAGGCACTACCCTTTTTAAAGATAAAATTTATCAGTTAACTTGGAAAGAACACAAGGTGTATGTGTATAATGCGTCTACTTTAGAGAAAATTAAAGAACTGTATTGGCCTTATGAAGGTTGGGGATTAACACATAATGATTCTTCTTTAATAGTTTCTACTGGAGGTAGTAATATCTATTTTGTAAACCCTGAAAATTTTAACATACAAAGAACTGTTGGAGTATATAACAAGTTTGGGTATGTAAGTGATATCAATGAATTAGAATTCTTCAATGGAAAAATAGCAGCTAATATTTATTTAACCAATGATATTATTTTTATAGATCCCAATTCCGGATTAGTTAAAGAAACCTTGAATTTCGATCAATTATTGGCTCAGTCAAAAGTTCAAATAGATCCAACTACAATTGATCCTGGATATGTATTAAATGGAATTGCTTATCATCCTGGCAGAAAAACATTATTTATTACAGGGAAATGTTGGCCAATTATGGCTGAGATAAAATTGAAATAATTAAAACCCTCTTTTCTTTATTTCATAAATAATTGAACTGGCTTTTTCTGGATTTTGTATGGCTTTAATATTGGAAATACTTGCTATAAATAAGGCTCTAAAAATACCCAATAAACCAGTTTTTTTATATTTTTCACTCAATAAACTAACATAATAACTGTCATACCACATTGGTTTTGTTTGAATCAATTGTAAATCAAATTGTTTCAATAAAATATTCATGGCTTTTGGCGAAAAATGATATAAATGTCTTGGTACATCATAAGCTGCCCAGTATTCTTTATAAAATTGTGCATCATATGAAGTATAGTTAGGAACAGCTATAATTAACCTACCATTTGGCTTTAATATTTTACTAAATGATTTAAAATAGCCCTTTAAATCATGAACATGTTCTAAAACATGCCATAAACAAATTACATCATGACTATTTTCTGATATTTGAAAAAGTGTATCTGGAGTTTGTAATGTTAATTTATAATTTTCAAAAGCTTTTTGTCTACTGGATGCATCTGGTTCCAAAGCTAGTACTTCCCATTTTTTTTCTTGCATACTATTTGCAAAAGCGCCTGTTCCTGCGCCTACTTCTAATAATTTACCTTTATAACCGGTAAATAAAGATTGTACCCAACTAGATTTTTGATCAAGGGTTTTTTTTCTGACTGCATGATATAATCGATTCATCCAGCCTGATTTGGTGTCAGTATGAGAAATGTAATCCGGGAAATTATAGTAAGGTGCAATTTGATCGATTGATGGAATGGGTGAAGTAAATCTTAAAGTACAATTAGCACATTCAATAACATCAAAACTTTCATTGGTCAAAGAAAAATCTTTAGTATGTAATAAAAAATTAATATCAGATTTTTGACAAACAGGACAAGGATTAAATGGCTCTTTGTGCATTAATGATAAAATTTATATAATACAGCTAATAATGATAAAATTGCTATAATAGATGCATATAAACCCCAATTATCTTTGCTATCCTCTGAATTTACCTCATGAATTGGTTCATTAGAAACCTTATTAAAATAAACTTCTGTATAATAAGCATTACTTATAAAATGACTATTCCATTGTAGAATTCCATTAACAAAATGAAAACTACCCAAACTTTCTAAGGTTATTTCTTCTTGATGTCCATCAAATAAATCTTGAATAAATTGCTCATATTGAATTGCTGCTTGATCTGAGGAAATACTTAAAGCATCTGCCAAATAAATATAAAAATGCTTTGAAGGGCTACTTGAGATAGGTTCAAATTGTATTGATTCTTTTGGGGCATCAATCCCATTATCAGAAAAAGATGCTTCTTTTTTTTGCCATTTTAAACTACCAAAAGAAAGTAGATCTATTTGTCCAAATTCAATAAAGTATTGTTCTAGTATTGTTTTCATTTATTTTCTGAATGAATAAATAATTCCACCTGTTATTTGTGCTCCTAAAGATGGATAATAAGCCCATCTCTCATATGGTTTGTCTAATAAGTTCTCCCCTTTAGCCCATACACTCCATGAAGATGATAATTTATAACTAAAACCTGCATTTAATACCACAACATTTTTTAGATCATACGCTTTATTATTAGATTCAAATTGTGCTGCCCCAGTCCAGTATTGTGCAGAAGCTTCAATAATCCATCTTTTATTGGGAATCCAATTAAAGATAGAATTAACCTCTAATGGTAAGATACCCCATGGTTTAGCATTGTCTTTTATCAGATTAAACTGTTTGTAATTTAATGTATTTACAAATAGTAATTTGTCACTAAATTGGTATCTTAATTTTGCGTCTAATTCAAGCGTTGAAGCTCTTTTTTCAAAAATGGCTTGGTATTTTAAACCAAAAGTATTTACATCAGTACCTATAATTCTATTAAAAAAAGGTAAATTTTTGTATTCATTGATAGAAACTCCAATACTATAATCCAACCTTTTTCCCGAACTAACTTCTACTGTTATATATTTTTTCTCATTAGTTGTTATTTTCATGTCAGTTACTGGCATAACCCATGGATTTTGAATGGCCAAACTAGTATATTGAGTATTGTCAAATAAAGTTGTCCAGCCTGTTTTAACCAAGTAATTTGTATCAGTTAATTTCTTTTGTAAGTGAACATTTGGATAAAAATGATAATCATCTTTATTTACCCAAACCGGACTTGCACCCGCTTTAATGATTGTTCCCCATTTTTCAATACTTAAAGCTGGATCACCTCTAAAAATTGTATTTTTTTGATGTATAATTCCTGTAGGGTTATATTGATTAAAACTGTAACTAACATCTAAATTGAACTTAATTTTATTTTTAAACTGAAGATACATTGGGTTATTAATTTCATACCAAGTATTAGTGGCATCAATTATACCTTGAAATTGTTCAAATTTCACAATGGGATGTATATTAAAGAACCTTTGCTTTACTTTAGTATTTAATAATGCAAAAGAGGCACCCATATGTTCAAAATTATGCTCATAATTAGATTCAGGTAATTTAGAAGCATCCGGCACTAAGCCAAATCTGTATCTTTGACTGTGATTATAAAATAATTGAGTCTGAATATTACTAAACTTATTAATATACTGGTCACCAATATATTTAGCTCCAATTTCTCTAATTATTTGTAAATGATGATCAGTGCCAGTAGAAGCTTCATTAAATAAAGTTATGGAATGTGTGTTTTTCCATTTATCTAATGTATTTATTCCCAATTGTACATATTGATGAGAATAGTTCCCAAAGCCAATTTTAAAATTGGTAATATTTGTCAAACTAACAATTGAATCATGTACTATAGCTCTTGGAACTAAAGAAATAGGTCTATATTCAAAACTCAAATTTTGACTTGGAACTTGATAAGTAAGATAAACAGATGAAGTGTCTACATTTGCGGTTGCATTTACAAAACCAATTTTTGCTGCATTTTTAAGTTGCGGTTTAAAAGCTGACAATATAGTTACTACTTTTTCTGGAACTGAATCTGATTTTGTTGGAGCCACAGTAACAGTTGTTTCATTTAATAAGTCTTTTAAATTGACTTTTTCTATATTAGTGGTCTTTGTTTTAATTGTTACTGTTTTCTTATTCTTTTTATTTGATTTTTTCTTTTTACTAACAACTAATTTTTGTGACTTTTTTTGTTTCTTTTTCTTTGCTTCTACAGGTGTAACAATAACACAGATAGTTATTAAAAGAAATATATATTTTAACAAATGCTTCATGGTTATTTAACGGTATTTGTAGATTCAGTAATAGCTTGTAATTTTCCTTGGGCAATTAATTTCAAAGAAGCATCATTGGCATTTTCTGCAACACTTTTATAGGTTGCAATTGCATTGAAATTATCTTTTTGAGCAGCATAAATATCACCTAATAAAATATAGGCTTTTGTTACCCAAAAATCATACGCAGCTTGTTTTTTTATAACATCAAATGCTGTTTTTTCTGCTAAACTCAATTTATTTTGTGTGAAATAAAGTGATGCTAACTGAAAATGTGCATCAGCAGTAATATTAGATGGATTTGATTTGACTATTTTAGATAAAACCAAATAAGCAGCATTGGTATCTTTATTATTTACATCAAAGTGGAATAAAGACATATTAGCCATTTGAATGTCATCAGCAGCTGCAGTTTTATCTAACAAAATTTGTTGAGCAATATTAGCTGATTGCTCCCATTTTTGTGCTTTATAATAACTCCTAAGCAAACCTTTATAAGCTTCCATTTTATTTTCTTGTTGAGTTGCAGTATTCAACAATATATTAAAATAATTTTCAGCTTGTTCATCATTTTTTAAATTAAAGTAATTCAATCTAGCAGCTAATAAGGCAGCTCTTTCAGCATATTTATTAGGTGCTTGATTTGCAACTATACCAAAATATTTGGCAGCTGTATCATATTGTTCTTTTGAATAAGCTATTTCTGCAATTAAATAATTGGCATCTAATTGATATTTTCCTTTAGGAAAACTTTGAATGTATTTAGTGAATCCATTTGCAGCCTCAGAGTACATTCTCTGTTCATATTTAATAATAGCAGAACGATACACTAAAGAGTCTTGTTCATTTGTAGATAAAGATTTACCAAAATCATTCATAAATTGTACGAACAATTCAGGAGTTTGATCTTCAATAAAAATATTTCTAACAAATTCTACAGCATTATCAGATTCATTAGAAGTTGGATAGCCAGCAAACAAATCTCTAAAAGTTTGTAAGGCCATTACATTCTTATTTAAATTGAAATAAACTATACCTAATTTGTACTGTGCTTGAGGATAAAAAGCTGTGGCATTTTTATCTAAAATAATTTTAGATAATGGAGCAATTGCTTCTTGGAAATTTTCATGATTAACATAGGTATCGGCTAATTCTAATCTTGCGTCATTTAAATAAGTAGAATTGGGAAAAATGTTTTCAAACTCTTTTAAAATTTTAACTTTTTCATTGATTTGTCCCATCCCGCCTAAAATATTAGCTTTTTGTAAAGTTGCATAATCAACATAATTCCATACTAAATCAATTACTTGTTGATAGGATTGTAATGCTTGCTTGTATTGCTTTAGCATCATTTGACAATCAGCTACTCTTACAAATGCATCTTTTTGATAATTATCAAAAGCATTATTTGCATTGTATATAGTAGATGAAGCAAAATACTCCATTGCTTTTTGATAAATATTGTTTTTTAAATAACAATATCCTAACGTGTATTTTGCATGCCTAACCCCTACTTCACCTTGCTCAACAGGATCATTTATAAAAAGTTCTAAATATTGAATACTTTCTTGAATTCTGCCTAGTTTGTATGACAATTCTCCTAACCAAAATAAAGTTGGTTGTAAAACTTTAGCATTATAGGGTAGAAACTGTAATTGACTAAATAAGGTAAATGCTTTTTCAATTTGACCATCATTTAAATATAAACAGGCCCTCCCATATACTATATTTGGATATATTTTTAATAAATCTATTCCAGGTTGATTTATTTTATCATAAGCTTCGAAAGCTTGAATAAAGTTATTATTGTAAGCTAAGGACGAAACCCATAAAGATTTTGCTTCTGCTAAATACTCTGAATTAGAATAGGTATTAATAAACTTATCTAAAGTAGCTGTTGCTGTACTATACTCTTTTAATTCAAAACATAATTTCGCATAGTTAAATAAAGAGATTTCTTTTTGTGCTAAATTTTGTGATTTAGTCGCACAAAGTAAGAAGGCATTTTTTGCACCTGACTTATCCTTTAATTTTAAATAAGAGGTTGCTAATAAATACATGCTATTTTGTCCTAAAGAATCTTCAATATTGGCTAATTGTTTAAAGCCTTCAATTGCTTTATTCCATTCTTGAGATTGGAAATAACAAAATGACAATTGATATAAATCCTGCGTTTCAACTTTTTTCTGAGTTGAAACATATTGTGCTAGATATGGTAGTGCTTTATTATAATCCTTTTTCTCAAACAACAAATGACCCATTAGTTGTTTAAGCTGAACATCATAAAATTGATCTTTTTGTTGTAAAGCTTTATCACATTGTGCCATTGCAGCATCAATATCACCTAAGAAATAATATAGTTGACTAATGTAAAATGGAGCTAATTTATTATAATTTTTACTAGATGATGCAATTTGGAAGCAATTTAAAGCAAGTTTAAAATCTTTCCTTTCTAATGCAATAAAACCAGCATAATAATTAGCATCAGCAAAATAAATGGAATTTTTCACCTGTCTTACATTATTTAATAATGCTGCTGCTTTATCCCAATCACCTGTTTTGAAATACAAATAACCTTGTTGAAATTTCATGACTAAAATTTCAAAATTTTCTAAATCATCAATGCTTACATTTTTAAATGATTTAATAGATAATTGATCATTATTGTGCTTAAAATAATATTTCCCTAATAAAAAACTCAATCTAGATTTATAAATACGGTTATTGGTTTTTTCAATCCAATTAGTAGATAAACTTGGAGCATATGGTTTATCTAAAGCTAAGGACAATGCTAAATAATAATAGGTGATATCGTCTTTTTTGTCTTCAAAAGTATATGCAGATTGTATAAGCTGATACGCAGCTAAAGTATCTCCCTGTCTTAAGGCTTGCATACCTTTGTTGAAAATGTCTTTTAAGGGATGACTATATTGAACGGACTGTGCATTCAGTTGTAAAATACTGACAAATAATAAAAGAAAACAAGCTACCCAATTTCTAATCTGTAACATAAATACCAATGTTTTTTATAATATGGTAAAATTACGGCCAATTATAGAACGATTAAGCAATTCAGGTTATTGTGGAAAAACAGATTAGATTCGTAATTTTGTCAACAATTCACCCAATATGTACGAACACAAGACACAAATTAGAGTTAGATACGCTGAAACAGATAGAATGGATGTGGTTTATTACGGCAATTACCCCCAATATTTTGAGGTTGGAAGAGTAGAATGTTTAAGATCCTTAGGTATTAGCTATAAGGATATTGAAGATATGGGCATTATTTTACCAGTAGTTGATTTGCATATAAAATACCTAAGACCGGCCAAATATGACGACTTATTAACCATTAAAACCATCATTAAAGAGCTGCCAGTTGACCATAAAATTACTTTTCATCAAGAAGTTTATAATGAGCTTGGCAAATTGTTGACGGTTGGTACCGTAAAGCTATATTTTATGGATCAGAAATTACAAAACAAGGCTGTAATGCCTTCCATTATGCTTGAAAAACTAAGGTCTTATTTTTAGTTAAACCGCTATTTTTTGGTTTACTTTGCAGCCTACAATCAAACTGATTAAATGTCTATTCAAGCAAGTATTATAACTATTGGTGATGAACTATTAATTGGACAAGTTATAGACACTAATAGTGCTTTTATCGCCCAGCAATTAAATACTATAGGCGTTTCTGTAAAGCATAGGGTTGCTGTTGGGGATAATGCAAAAGACATTACAGAAGCATTAGATCTGGCAATTAGTCAAAACAATGTTGTTATTTTAACTGGAGGTTTAGGGCCAACTGCTGATGATATCACTAAAACCTTATTGACTAGTTATTTTGGGGGCAAAATAACCCTTCACCAACCTACCCTCGATCATATTACCCATATTTTTGAGCAAATTCATAAAAAGCCTATGATTGATCGCAATCGTAAGCAAGCTGAAGTACCCGATGTTTGTGAGGTTTTATTTAACGAAAAGGGAACCGCACCAGGAATGTTATTTAACAAGTTGAATACATTGATTTTTTCTTTACCTGGAGTACCTCATGAAATGAAGTGGCTAATGACAGAGGCAGTTATTCCAAGAATAAAAAGTCATTTTAAAACTTCCCCAATCTGCCATAGAACCTTATTGACAGCTGGTATCGGAGAGTCTTTTTTAGCGGAATTGATAAATGATTTTGAATCCTCTTTACCAAATGAAATTAAACTTGCTTATTTACCCAATTATGGTATGGTAAGACTAAGATTAACTGGTTCGGGAACTGACGAAAAGGCCTTAAATACTCAATTAGATCAACTATTTATTAGTTTGAAAGAATTAGTAAAAGACTATTTGGTTACTGATCAGGATGAAACAATGGAAGTTGTAGTTGGTAAAATGCTTAAATCATCTCATCAAACAGTTGCTACAGCTGAAAGCTGCACTGGAGGTTATATTGGTCATTTGCTTTCCAAACACGCTGGTTCTTCTCAATTTTATACTGGTGGTATTATTAGTTATGATAATAGAATTAAAACCGAGTTTCTAGATGTCCCTACCGAAATACTACAAACTGTGGGAGCCGTAAGTAAAGAAGCAGTAGAACAAATGGCCATTGCTGTTAGGGAGAAAATGAATACAGATTACGCAGTTTCAGTTAGTGGTATTATGGGCCCATCTGGCCAAACTGACGAAAAACCCCTTGGAATGGTATGGATTGGGGTAGCCAATAAGGAAAAAGTAGTTTCTAAGGTTTTATATCTAAGATTTGATCGTCACAAGAATATAGAAGTTACCGCAACACAGGCCATAAATTTGCTTAGGTTGTTAATAATCAATAAGATTTAGTCTTATTTTTGCTTAAAATTATCCCATATGCCAATTGTTGATTTGGTCTTGCCAAAACTGGGTGAAAGTATAATGGAAGCCACTATTTTAAAGTGGCACAAGAAAGTTGGCGACACCATTCAACTGGATGAAACATTATTGGATATAGCAACGGATAAAGTAGATAGTGAAATTCCATCAACTGCCGAGGGAACTATAACAGAAATTTTATTTGAAGTTAATAGTGTCGTGCCAATTGGAACAGTAATTGCTAAAATTGATGCAAAGAACGCTTCAGAAAAAACCTCATTAATTAGTTCAACTCCCATAACAACCCCTAGTCCAGCAATAGTTAAAGTGGAAATAGAAGATATTCCATTTACTCCTCCTGCCACACCTGCAAATACAATAACAAATACTAATTCAGATCAAAAATTTTTCTCACCATTAGTAATAAGTATTGCACAAAGTGAAGGTATTTCAATGCAAGAGCTTCAAGAGATAGTAGGAACTGGAAATCAAGGAAGGGTCTCCAAAAAAGATATTTTAGCTTATATAACGAATAAAAAAGCAGGAAGAGTTCAACCAAAGCACTCAAATTTACAAGAACAAACAATTGCTACTAAACCTACTCAAATATATAATGAGCCATTACCTGATTTTATGCAAAATGTTGCAAATCAAAAATTAGCTCAACCTGAAGAGGTAATTATATCTGGCAATGTAGAAATTGTAGAAATGGATCGAATGCGTAAGCTAATTGCAAAGCATATGGTTGATAGTGTTCATACTAGTCCACATGTTACCTCATTTGTTGAAGTGGATGTTACTAATATGGTGGTTTGGAGAGATAAAGTAAAATCCTTATTTGAAAAAAGAGAAGGAACCAAATTAACCTATACCCCAATGTTTATTGAAGGCATTGCTGCAGCTTTAGAACAGTTCCCTATAATTAATTCAAGTTTAGAAGACAATAAGATAATATACAAGAAGGATATAAATATTGGAATGGCTACAGCATTACCTTCAGGCAATTTAATTGTACCAGTCATTAAAGGTGCCAATCAATTAAGTATTGTTGGATTATCAAAAGCTGTAAATCAATTAGCAACTGCAGCTAGAAATAATCAATTAAAACCTTCAGATACTCAAAATGGCACATTCACAGTTACCAATGTTGGTACGTTTGGAAGTATCATGGGAACCCCTATAATAAGCCAACCGCAAGTGGCTGTTTTGGCTTTAGGCGCCATCAAGAAAAGACCTGTAGTGGTAGAAACTCCAGCTGGTGATGCCATATTAGTTAGACATATGATGTACCTATCAATGAGTTATGACCATAGAATTGTAGATGGTGCTCAAGGAACTCAATTTTTAGCAGCTGTTGCTAAAAACTTTGAAGCTTGGGATGTTAACAGACAATGGTTTCAATATTTATAACCCTAAGGTCCTTCCTTTCATAATAGCTGGCACTCCTTTTGACATCCAAACTGGCATTTCTGCACCTTTTAAGAAATGGTCAAAGAATTGTTGTTCTCTAATTTGAATGTCTTTCTTATTTTTTCTCTCAACTAAATTGTGGAACTCATTATTATATACTAGCATCCATACTTTTTTATTCAACCTTTTCATAGCTGTAAACATTTCAATGCCTTGATACCAAGGCACTGCGTCATCAGCATCATTACTCATAATGACTAAAGGAGTATGAACTTTTGGAAGTTCAAATAATGCAGAATTTTTTAAATATAAATCTGGCCTTTCCCATAATGTTGCACCAATTCTAGACTGAGTTTTTTCATATTGAAATTGTCTATTCATACCTGTTCCCCATCTAATTCCACCATAAGCACTTGTCATATTTACCACTGGTGCTCCAGCCCATGCAGCTGCATACATATTAGTTTTTGTGATTAAATAAGCAATTTGATAACCACCCCAGCTTTGCCCTTGTAATCCAATTTTTGTACTATCTACAAAACCTTTTTGAATTAGTGCTCTAGTACCGCTTACAATATGATCGTAAGCACTTTGACCAGGGTATCCTGTTTTATACCAGATATCCGGAACAAAAACCAAATAACCTCTACTTACAAAAAAGGAAATATTTAATCTAGATCCTGTAGGAGTTGGTGGAATATAATTATGTAAAGTTTGATTGTTTCTTTCATAAAAGAAAACAATCATTGGATATTTCTTTTTGGAATCAAAATCTTCAGGTTTGTATAAAATACCCTCTACTTTTTTGCCTGTATAAGCCTTCCATGTAACTATTTCACTGGTTAACCAATTATACTCAGATTGCTGAGGATTCAATTGGGCAATGGCAACAGGATTTTGTTTAGATTTATTTAATTGATAAACAAACATATTGGCTGCATGACTTTCATCTTCTTTAAGTACCAATAAATTCTTAGTATTTTTATTGCTCACTATATTCGAGATATGCATATCAAATGATTGAATCAAATTAACTTGTTTTTGTTGAATGTCCAATACAGACAGTGATTCGGATTTATCTTTTTCATTAAATCCTCTCAATAATAAAATATCATTTAATGCTAAAGCTTTTCTCTTTTCATCTGTTTCATTAAATCTAAAAATAGTTCCAGTACTTCTTCCATTTGTTAATATAATAGAAGCTTCCATAGCATCAGCATCCACTAGCCATAAATCATATTTATCGTAAACTATTAAATGTCTGTGGTCATCCATCCATTTTACAATTCCATAAGCATTTGGATCATCTGGCATGTCATTTTCTTCGTCAAATAAAGAATACCTAATGTCTTTAGCAATTACCTGTTTTTTATTTGATTTAAAATCAAAACAATAATATTTTTTTTCCTGTTCTTCATAGTAAATCAATTTATTCCCATCTGCAGAAATGGACAAAACACTCCCTTTCCAGTTTTTATGAATTAAATGCTTTTCACCAGTTAAAGTATTAATAGCAAAAATATCTTTCTTGGTAAATCCCTGCCACTGAAAAGAAGCCTCATCAGTTGAATCAATTGTGGCAATGGCCCAACTACCATCTCCCTCATTTCCTATTATAATATTTTTATCATTTATTTTCCCTAAATAGACCGCCGAATTTTTCATTGTATGATATAGAACCTTTTCTGTAGACTTCAATGTTGTTTCAAGATTTTTTAATTGCATAGGCTGTAATTGATTATCAGCATAATGCCAAATATCTAGACTAACTCTTTCAAATTCAGGCAAGCTAGTATCTTTAATAGGCAAAATAGGTTGAATACCAAGATCAATAAATTCTCCAGATTGACTAAACTGTAATTTTTTATCTGCTCCAAATACATACTCTGTAGGGATACTTGAATGATTTGTAGTAAGAGCGATAATTGATGAATCCATTCCTAGTTTAAAATAGTTTAGTTGATAATTTTTCTGCAATGCTTTACTAGTACTATCCTTTTCTACATAATATGCA
>CAWULX010000010.1:0-24694 GCA_963923775.1 uncultured bacterium | reverse complement strand
CTTACATCATTCGCTGCAGTTTCTAAATTGATTCCCAAGTTAAATTCAACAGTGATATTTGAATTACCCACAGAACTGGAAGAATTAATGGTTCTAATGCCCGGAATACCATTAATTGCTTTTTCTAAAGGTTCAGTTATCTGGCTTTGTATAACTTCTGCATTTGCTCCTGTATAGGAAGTTTGTACATTGATAATGGGTGGATCAATTGCCGGATATTCTCTTAACGCCAAAAAAGAAAAACCTACCAAACCAAAAATAATAATGGCAATATTCATCACGGTAGCAAGTACCGGTCGCTTCAATGAAAGTTCAGATATATTCATCTAAATAAATAAGTTTTTATAACCCTATTTGGTAATATCAAGATTAGAAAGTGTTTTGCCAATTTTTAATTTGGCACCATCTTTAACAAAAAGCATGCCTGCAACAATTACACTGTCACCTGCTTGTAAGCCTTTAGTAATTTCAACTGCTGTTACAGTTCTATAACCAGTTTCTACGCTTACAAATTTTGCTTCTCCATTTCTAACAACAACAATTTGTTTAGCTTTTGAATCTGGAATAATAATATTAGAAGGAACCATGATAGTTGGCTTAGTTGAATTTTCCCCTAAGAAAACTTTTGCATACGCACCAGGTAAAACCTTTCCTTTAAATCTTGCTCTTACTTTAATATTTCTAGTGCTGGCAATAATTTGAGGTTCGATTGCTGATATAGTTGCAATTATTGGTTTTTGCTCATTTCCAATGGTAGTCATTTTTATAGTCTTCCCCACTTTAACATATTCACCATAAATTTCTGGTAAAGTAAAATCCATTTTTAGTTGATCTACTTTCTGAATAGTTGCAACAGTTGTAGCTGTATTAATATAGGCACCTACGCTAATTTGTCTCAATCCCATTTGGCCATTAAAAGGTGCTTTAATAACTGTTTTGTCAATCAAGGATTGCGTATAAGCCATATCTGCCTTTAAGCTTTTTACTTGTTGTAAAGACAAATCATAATCACTTTGATTAATTCCTTTGGCGCTTAATAATTGCTTATTTCTTTGCTCGTTAATATTAGCTAACTCCAACTGCACTTTTAATTTTTCTAATTGTGCTTGTAAATCAGCATCATTTAATTTGGCTAAGACTGTACCAGCAGCCACCATTTTGCCTTCTGGAATTTGCAAGAAAGTAACTCTTCCATTTGCTTCAGGATGCAATTCAACAAAATCATTTGCCAAAACGGTTCCATTCACTTCTATTTGCTTATCCACTTTTTGCAATTCCGCAACTGTAATATCCACCGAAACAGGCATATTAGGATTAAACTTATCGGTAGGCTTTGCCTTTTCTTTACAACTAGCAAGCAATAAAACAGCTGCCGCTAACATTAACTGTATCTTTCTCAAATGACTGAATTTTAGTCACTAAAGATATAAAAACCTGCCCTTTTAGAGAAAAAAAATAGATGAACGGAAGACTATGGATGGCTGGTTTTAAAGGCCAGGTACTTTTGTTGGATATAATAACCTAATTCTAGGTCATTTAAAAGGCCCAAAACCTCATAAGAAGGCTTACAATAGTCCATAAACTGCGCCAATCCCTCTCCTTCTAAATGAGTGATTTTTTGTACAAATCTTCTAGTAAAACGATAATTGATATATTTTTCCTGTTCTTGGGAGATTAATCTTTTTTGTAAAAAGCCCAGATTACGATTTCTTTTAAACCTAAACATATTAATCACTTCTACTAAATCAAAACCAATAGATAATCCTCCACTAGGATTAATCAATGTTGCATTATTTGCCAACTTTAAACCTGGAGGTTGATAATTGAAATACTTAGCATAATCATATCTATTCTGAATGGAGTCCAATCTGTAATTATTGTTCCTAACTCTTACTTCAGGAAGATCAATCCCATTTACATGGATCATAATATTAAAATTACGCTTGTCTTCAATGGTGTCTAAAGTATATTTCTGTGTGTTCTTCCCAAATAGAGAAAACCAAATAGAATCTTTAGCTTTAACATTTATGATATATCTACCTAAAGAATCTGTTGTTGACATATTGTTGTTGGTATGAACCAAAACTGCTTCTACAGGTCTTCTTCCAGAAATATCATAAACAGTTCCGCTAACAATGACAGATTGCGCTTGAGCAGATGAATTGATCAATAATAGAAGTGAAAAGAAGTAAATAAAGCGCTGCATCATGTATGATGCAATATTATGAAATTGTTCTTAAAACCATGGCGACATTAACAAGCCCATAACAATACAACTCAATGCAATCCATTGAGGAGCCATTTTTTGTTTATATAATAAATAGGTGCTTGTAATAAACACCAGTAAATACATTGTAATTGAAAAACCTTTGGCAGATTGCATTGCGATTGTAATATCCTTAATTAAAAATAAAGAAGCCCCAATCATAATGCCCACAATAGAGGCATAAACCCCTTCTAATGATCTATAAAAAATGGCGTACTTTTTTAAATGTTGCCATATAGGAAAGAAAAATAAAACAATTAAAAAACTGGGCAAGAATATACCAACACTTGCAATAATGGCTCCATAAATTTGAACTTCGATAGGTTTATCTTTTAATGCAATTGCGCCCATATAACTGGCAATCGAGAAAATGGGTCCAGGCACCGCTCTAACCAAACCAGTCCCAGTTAAAAAATTAGTTCTATCTACTTTAATTACATCTCTTTTGTTTTCTTGAATATGTTTTGATACAGGTCTAGTAACATACTGCTCATACATAATGGGCATCAACACATCGCCACCGCCAAAGACCATACTTCCAAAACGATAATTATTTTCAAATAAATTGAATAATTTTCTGGATTCCCAATTTTGCTTAGTTGCTCTTTCAGATAAAAAACCAGCAGTAATAAATAATACAATAAAAATAATCAGTGCTCTCCATTGAATTGATTTTGGAGCAGTACCATCTGCAGGGATTCTTTTATCACTAAAATTAGTTACCAAGCCGGCTACAATAATAGTTAATGGAATAGTCCATGGTGTATTAAATCCAATAAAAGTGATTAAGGCGCTCAATACAAATATCCATCTGGTAATTACATTTATTACAGATTTTTGAAACAAAAAAATAGCAGCACTAATAATAAACCCAACAGACATAGGTTGTAATAAAGACAAAGACTTCATTCCGCCAGACCAAGAAAACTGACTCACCAATAAGGCTAAACTAGTCATAATAATAACCGCTGGTAACATCCAAACTAATAAGGTCAACAATGCCAGTACTACTCCGCCCCTCTTAAATCCCACTAGAACAATGGTTTGGGTAGAGGAAGCGCCTGGCAATAATTGACAAATGGCATTGTATTCTAGTAATTCTTCTTGAGTAAGGTCTCTTCGTTTTTCTACAAATCTATATTGCATTAAGGCCACTGCTACTTGAGGCCCCCCAAAAGCAGTAATACTATGTTGTAAAACAGCTTTTAAAAATGATATATATCTTAAATATTTCAAAATTCTATGCTTCCCTAAAAATAATTCATTAATAGTAATAACTTTGCATCCTATGCGTAAACTATTTTACTTATTGTTCATTTTATTATTTAGTCAGTGTACAAGTAATGGGTACATGAAATTACAGCCTCAATATGAAAAAGAAAAATTGGAGTTGGTGCCAGATTATGGCCAAATACAATATTGGGCAGCACATCCTGATAAAAAAGATCCGAGCGATAGCATACCCAAGCCTTTAAATAAAGACTTAAAAGCTACAGACAAAGCAGATGTATTTTTTGTATACCCTACAAGTTATTTAGATACCAATAAACCAACTGGATGGAATGCCTCACTGAATGATGCTAGATTAAATTTATACACTGATTATACGAGCATTTTAAATCAAGCAAGTATTTTTAATCAAGCTGGGAGAATTTACGCACCAAGATATAGACAAGCTCATATCAATTCTTACTCACCTAAAAACAGTGCCGATACTTTAAAAGCATTAGCCGCATTTGAATTAGCTTACCAAGACGTAAAAACTGCTTTTGAATATTATTTAGCGCATTATAATAATAGCCGACCTATTATTATAGCATCTCATAGTCAAGGTAGTACTCATACTAAAAGATTATTAAAAGAATTCTTTGATAATAAGCCTTTGGCTAAAAAATTAATTGCTGCATATGTAGTTGGTATGGCGATTGATCCAGGTGACTATATACAACTAAAAGCTTGTGAAACACCCACTTCCACTGGTTGTATTTGTGCATGGAGAACCTATCAAGAAGGCTATATCCCAGATTTTGTGGTAAAAGAAAAATTTAATTCTATTGTAACAAATCCGCTTTCATGGAGTAATAATGATCTAAAAGTTGGTCGAGAAATGAATGAAGGTTCTGTGCTATATAATTTTAATAAAATTATTCCTCATGTTGCAGATGCAATTAATCATGATGGAATTTTATGGACAAAGAAGCCTCATTTTTTAGGAAGCTTTTTATACAAAACTAGCAACTATCATATCGCTGATTATAATTTCTACTATTTAAGTGTAAGGCAAAACGCAGTGGACAGAGTGAATAGCTATTTTAAATCAAATAGTACATATTAATTACCTACAACGCTTAAAAATTTAATACGCATAATTTTTAATTGCTCCCAAGTATAATTATTTTCAGATAACTCTTCTTGTGCAATCGCTAAAGAAGAGGTTTCACAATTTTTAAAATATTCAAGAATATCTTCCTGATCATATTCATCTAGCCATTCGTCAATGGCGTAATCTAAATTAAGTTTTGTGCCACTTGCAGCAATGGTTTCCATTTCTTCTAATAATGCATCTAATCTTAAATCTTTATTCTTTGCAATAGTCTCTAAAGGAATTTTCTTGTCAACATTTTGAATAATATAAATCTTGTTGCTGGCTTTATTGGCAACTGATTTCATTACAAAATCATCTGGCTTTTCAATATTATTCTCTTCAACATAAGCTTCAATTAAGCTCACAAATGGTTTCCCATATTTTAGAGCCTTACCCTTACTCACTCCTTGACATCGCTCCAATTCGGCCAAATTGGTTGGATATAATGTAGCCATGTCTTGTAAAGAAGTTTCTAAGAAAATAACAAATGGAGGCAAACCAATTTTCTTAGCCTCTTTTTGTCTCAGCTCTTTTAACATCTCAAATAATGCTTCGTCAGTTGAACCCGCAGATTCATTTGCACCATCATCATCATCTTCTGAATTGGTCTCTTCAAATACGGTATTTAAAACTATTTTGAAACTAGTTGGTTTCTTTATAAACTGATTTCCCTTCTTAGTTAATTTTAATAAACCATATTCTTCAATATCTTTCTCAATAACACCTTCCAACATAGCTTGTCTTATTAAGCTATTCCAAAACAAACTATCTTTTTCTTTACCTAATCCAAATACAGGTAATTTTTCATGTCTATATAAACCTATCTGAGGAGTAAAACTTCCAGTGATTATTTGTACTACATAGTCTGCAACAAATTGTTCATTTAACGCAGTAATCACTTTTAATAATTGAACTAATTCTGTTTTTGATTCTATCAATTCTTTTGGATGTAAGCAATTGTCACATTTCCCACAATTTTTACCTTCCCAGTTTTCTCCAAAATAATGTAATAAACTCTTTCTTCTACAAACACCACTTTCTGCAAATGCAACAGTTTCATTTATCAGCTGCGCACCTACTTCTCTTTCACTTAAAGGCTTATCTCTTAAAAAATGCTCTAATTTGGTAACATCCTGGTGAGCATAATATAAAATACAGTTTCCTTCTAAACCATCTCTTCCTGCTCGTCCTGTTTCTTGATAATAATTCTCAATAGATTTTGGAATATTATAATGTATAACAAAACGAATATCTGGTTTATCAATACCCATACCAAAAGCAATAGTAGCAACTATTACCTGCACATCCTCATTTAAGAATTGATCTTGTCTTTCGGCTCTTAATTTTTGATCCAAGCCTGCGTGATATGCGACTGCTTTAATATTATTTGCCTTCAATAAATCAGCTAATTCTTCGGTAGTTTTTCTATTTAAAGTATAAATAATGCCGCTCTTACCTTTATGTCCTGAAATATATTTTACAATACTTTTTACCGTTAAATCTTTTTTGATTTTTGGCTGTACTTCATAATATAAATTAGTTCTATTAAAAGAGGAGATCAAAATTTCTGGGTCTCTTAAAGATAAATTTTTAACAATATCACTTTGTACTTTAGGAGTAGCAGTTGCTGTTAAAGCAATAATGGGTACATCACTATTAATTTCTTCCATCATTTCTTTTAATCTTCTATACTCAGGTCTAAAATCATGACCCCACTCTGAAATACAATGCGCTTCATCTACCGCAAAAAAAGAAATTTTTAAATCACTGAAAAAATCAAGATTCTCTTGTTTAGTTAATGTTTCAGGAGCAACATATAATAATTTAGTTTTCCCACTTAACAAATCATCTTTCACTTCTTTGATTTGTCCTTTGTTTAAACTTGAATTTAAAAAATGGGCTACATCATCTTTTTCGCTATATCCTCTAACCAAGTCTACTTGGTTTTTCATTAAAGCAATCAATGGAGAAACTACAATGGCACAACCTGGTAACATCATGGCTGGTAATTGATAACACAGACTCTTTCCACCTCCAGTGGGCATGATCACAAAAGTGTCTTTACCCCCCAATAAGGACAGGATGGCCTTTTCTTGGGTACCTTTGAACTCACTGAATCCAAAATGTGTTTCTAAGGCCTTTTTAATATCTTTCTTAGTGACTGCCATTATCTAAATAACTTATAATCAATGTCTTGTAAAATGTTTGAGTATATTAAGATAACATAAATTAATGGACTTTTGTTTAATCTTTAGGAATATTTTTATTAAAAAACCTTTTTTTCAATGAATTCATAAAAAGAGGCTAAAAAGTACATGAAACATTAACTTTGCAAGGCAACTATGAAAGAAACCATCTTATCCATTGCAAGAAAGGCTTTAGCGATAGAAACTGAAGCAGTTCAAAGCTTAGAATCTTATTTAGACCCTCTTTTTGCTAAGGCAGTTGAAGCCATCTATCAAACCAAGGGCAAATTGATCGTAACTGGCATTGGCAAAAGTGCCATTATTGCACAAAAAATTGTGGCTACTTGTAATTCAACTGGAACCCCTGCTATTTATTTACATGCAGCCGATGCTATTCACGGAGATTCAGGGATGATAAGTTCAGATGATATTGTTTTAATCATCAGCAAAAGTGGCGAAAGTCCAGAAATTAAAAATTTAGTGCAATTAATACAGCATTTTGGAAACCCTATTATTTCTATGGTAGGTAATATGAATAGTTATTTAGCCAAGATGGGTCAGTTCATTATCAACACCACTGTTCACCAAGAAGCATGTATCAATAATTTAGCACCTACTTCCTCTACTACCGCGCAGATGGTTATGGGAGATTTGATTGCAGTATCATTAATGCAACTAAGAGGATTCGAGGCCAAAGATTTTGCTCGATACCATCCCGGTGGAAATTTAGGAAAACAATTAACATTGACTGCCGGAATGATTGCAGAAGCAAATCAAAAACCTTCCGTTAAAATAAATACTTCTTTAAAAGAAGTTATTACCACTATTTCAAAAAATAGATTAGGGGCCACTGCGGTTATAGATGACAATAAAAAAGTATTGGGTATTATCACAGATGGAGATATAAGAAGAATGTTAGAAACGCATAATCAATTTCAAGAATTAACAGCTAAGGATATTTATCATGTGGGTCCTGTTACTATTGCTTCGAACATTTTAGCTATAGAAGCTGCTAAATTGATGGAACAAAAAGATATCAGTCAAATAATTGTCGCTGACCAACAAGATTATATAGGCATTATACATATTCACGACTTAATGAAAGAAGGGATTATATAAATAGATAGTACATGAGTAATAAGCATCATTATGTAGCCATCATGGCAGGAGGAATTGGGAGTAGGTTTTGGCCAATGAGTAGAACAGCTTATCCAAAACAATTTTTAGACGTGTTAAATACTGGAAAAACATTGATTCAATGGACCTATGAAAGATATGCAAAATTTATTCCTGAAGAGAATATCTTTATTGTTACTAGTGAAGAATATGTAGATATTGTAAAAGAACAATTACCTAGACTTCCTTTAAAAAATATTTTAGCAGAACCTAGTAGAAAAAATACAGCACCATGTATTGCTTATATTTCATTTAAATTAGCACAATTAGATCCTGAAGCAGTATTTGTAGTTGCCCCTAGCGATCATTTAATATTAGAAGAAGAATCATTTCAACAAACCGCTTTACAAGCTTTGGATTTTGTAGAAAACATAAAATCTTTAGTAACATTAGGCATTAAGCCAACAAATCCTAATACAGGGTATGGCTATATACAATATGAAGGACATGAAGTAGCTAATGGCGTATACAAAGTAAAAACCTTTACAGAAAAACCAGATTTAGAAATTGCTAAATCATTTCTAGCTAGTGGTGATTTTTTATGGAACGCTGGTATTTTTGCATGGAAAGCAAGTACTATACTTACCGCCTTTGAAAAGCATCAACCAGAAATGTTTGAATTATTTGATCAGCAAAAAGCAAATTTCAATACTCCTGAAGAACATTTGGCTATTGCAAAAATTTATCCTCAATGTGTAAATATATCTATTGATATAGCCATTATGGAAAAAGCAGATAATGTTTATGTAATTCCTTCTAGTTTTGGATGGAGCGATTTAGGCACCTGGAATAGTGCATATGAAAATATTGAGAAAGATTACTTAGGCAATGCTGTAGCATCTGATAATGTAGTGGTAATTGATGCTACAAAATGTATGATTAATGCGCCTAAGGATAAATTAGTAGTAGTGCAAGGTTTGGATGATTTTATTGTGGTAGATACCAAAGATGTATTATTAATTTGTAGCAAGGAAAAAGAACAATCTATTAAAGAATACGTTGCAGAAGTAAAAAGAAACAAAGGAGATCAATATATTTAACCCCCAAGCTAATGTCCACCATTATAACCGGAACTGGTAGCTATATTCCTAATATAGTTAAGACCAACCAATCTTTCGTAAATAATAGTTTTTATGCCGAAAATGGTGAATTAATTGCAACTCCTAATGAAGAGATTGTTGAAAAATTTAAAGACATTACAGGAATTGCAGAAAGAAGATATGCTGATAACAATGAGAATACCTCAGAAATGGCCACTAAGGCTGCAGCATTAGCTATTAAAGATGCTGGTATAGATCCTGAAACTATTGATCAAATTATTGTCGCACACAATTTTGGAAATGTTTTAGCAGGAACCATTCAAACAGATGCTATTCCAGCTATTGCTTCCAGAGTAAAACATCAATTAGGCATCAAGAATCCTGCATGTGTGGCTTATGATATTTTATTTGGTTGTCCTGGATGGATTCAAGGAGTGATACAGGCAGATGCTTTTATTAAATCAGGCATGGCCAAAAAATGTTTAGTCATTGGCGCTGAAACATTAAGTAGAG
Source organism: uncultured bacterium (assembly GCA_963923775.1). GTDB lineage: Bacteria > Bacteroidota > Bacteroidia > Chitinophagales > Chitinophagaceae > Sediminibacterium. Next base: position 15,148 of record CAWULX010000010.1, on the reverse strand, counting down.
TGGTTGACGTACACGATAGAGATAGTATGATTTTTAGTGATGGGGCTGGCGCTTGTATTGTAGAACATTCCGATGATCTTAATACGGGCATCTTAGCATCTAGTGCACAAAGTCATTGTGAAGACGAAACCTATTTTTTATACCTAGGGAAATCCTACCATCCTGAAGGAGAAGAAGCTACTAGATATATTAAGATGAAGGGAAGAAAAGTGTATGAGTACGCTATTAAAAACGTACCTATCGCAATGAAAGAATGTATTGAAAAAGCAGGCGTGGATATACATGATGTAAAAAAATTCTTTTTACATCAGGCCAATGAAAAAATGGATGAAGGTTTTATCAAAGCCTTATTCAAATTATACGGTATTAGAGAGATTCCAACAAATATTATGCCTATGAGTATTCATGAATTAGGCAATAGCTCAGTGGCAACCATCCCCACTTTATATGATAGAGTAAAACATGGATTTTACAAAGAACACCAATTACACAAGGGAGATATAGTGATTTTCGCATCAGTAGGAGCAGGTATGAATATCAATGCTATTTGTTACAAGATCTAAGCCCTTTTTTATTAATATCCGCGAACATTTGCTCCTTCTATATAATTAAGAAAAGCTTTGTTACAAACCCTGTTTCCACCTGGAGTTGGATAATTACCCGTAAAATACCAGTCACCAGTATTAGTTGGGCAACACTCGTGCAAGTCTTCAATAGTTTGATAAATTACTTCTACTGGAATATTAATATTACTTGGTGTAATTAGTTGTGCGATCTTATCTGAAATTTCTTCAGGAGTAAAAGGCTTGTATAACTGTCTTACAACATTTTCTGTATGTAGTTGTCCTGCCGAATCCAAAGATTTAATTTTTTGATAAGTTTCATCAATTACATTTTTCATGCCTCTTTCTTCTAATAAAGCAATAGCAGCTTTGAAGGCAATAAAATCACCCATCTTACTCATATCAATACCATAACAATCGGGGTACCTTATCTGAGGTGCAGATGAAACCACAATAATTTTCTTTGGTCCTAGTCTTGATAGCATTCTGATGATACTTTCTTTTAAAGTAGTTCCTCTTACAATACTATCATCAATTACCACTAATGTGTCCTCGTCTTTTCTTACAGTACCATACGTAATGTCATACACATGTTGTACCATTTCGTTTCTATTGGCATCTTCTGTAATAAAAGTTCTTAACTTAACATCTTTAATGGCAATTTTCTCTTGTCTAATTTTACGATTCACCATTTGTTCTAACTTCTCTTCATCAATATCCTTACCCCAACTTAAAATTCGCTCTACTTTTATTTTATTCAAATAAGACTCCATACCTTTTATCAAACCATAAAATGCAACTTCAGCAGTATTAGGTATATAGGAGAAAATGGTGTTTTTTAAATCTTTTTCAATTCTATCCAAAACAATTTTACTCAAATGATTGCCTAAGGCTATTCTTTCTCTATAAATTTTTTCATCACTTCCTCTAGAGAAATAAATTCTTTCAAAAGAACAAGCACGTCGTTCCTTAGGTTCTAAAATTTGCTCAATTGTATAATTTCCTGCATCGTCAATTATCAAAGCGGATCCAGGCATTAATTCCAATACTTCATTTTCACCCACATTAAATGTAGTTCTAATAGAAGCTCTTTCACTTGCAGCTACAATTACTTCTCCATCAATATAATAATATGCTGGACGAATACCATTCGCATCACGCATAATAAAACTATATCCATTTCCAATTAAACCTCCAATTGTATAACCCCCATCAAATAATGGGGTTGCTTTTTTAAGCACGTTTACTAAATTTGGTTCATTGGGATGCAATTCTTCTTCTTCCACTAAAAAATGATGAATTACTTCCATCATTGCAGCTAAATCACTTTGTTTTTCAAAGGGACCTGGCTCAAAATTTATTTTTTGGAATAATTCATCTGTATTGACCAAGTTAAAATTACCAGCTAATGCCATATTCTTCCCTGGTACTAAATTTTTCTTAATAAATGGATGGCAAAATTCTACATTGTTCTTACCCTGTGTCCCATATCTTAAGTGTCCCAATAAAATTTCACCCATAAAAGGCAGATGCCCTTTCATCAAACCTGGGTGTTTAGTAATATCTGGTTGGAATTTTTCTAATTCTTGGATCTCTAAACCAATTTTGTAAAATAAATCAGCAATAGGCTGTGGCGCATTACTTCTAAGACGATATAAAAATGGATTGCCAGGTTCAATATTTAATTTAAGGGTAGCCAAACCTGCACCATCCTGACCACGATTGTGCTGCTTTTCCATCAATAAGTACAATTTATTCAACCCGTAGGTCGCCGATCCCTTAGTTTGTAAATAATAAGAAAGCGGTTTACGAAGTCGGATAAAAGCTAGCCCACATTCGTGTTTAATCTCATCACTCATTGAAGTATATCTTAATTAACCTTAATAATATTATTGGCTACCTTATTCCAGTCTGTCAATTCTTTACATGCATTGTATTCTGGATCAATAAAAATATAATAATTATGAATATGCTCTTTGAACCATGTTTCCATAGCTTTTGCTTTCTTTTCTTCTAAAGCACGAACTGATACTCTATTATAATCTTCTTTAAGGTTTTCTTTATGTGGTACAGAACGCTCTTTAAAATAGATTAAACGAACTGTCTTTCTTCCTCTTTCATCTACATATACTTGAGGATCAGAGATTTCTCCTGGCTTCATTCCTTTTACCACCATGATCATATCCTTATCTAACTGATCTAAGTTTACATATGCAGACCCATCATTACCAGTGATAGCACCTCCACTAAATTTACTTCCTTCATCATCACTATATTTATTTACCGCTTCACCAAATATTAATTTCCCGGCTAACACTTCTTTTTTAAGGCTATCTAATAAATGCTTAGTCTCATTTATCTCGTCGTTAGTAATGGGTGGAATTCTTAAAATGTGCTTCACCACTGCATCGTCGCCAGATCTAGAAATTAATTGAATTAAATGGTAGCCAAATTTAGATTTAATAGGAGCAGAAATTTGTCCATCTTTTAATCTGAAAGAGCCTGCCATAAATGCTGGATCAAAAGATCTTTCATTTCTGTTTAAATTATATTGCCCTAAATTTTCTTTAGCTGCAGGATCTTCAGAATACAATTTAATTAATTGATCAAAAGTATTAATACCCGCTTCTACTTGTTTTCTGTAACCAAGTAATTGACTAATCACATATTCTTCAATATCACGATTTGCTTTAGGATGTATAATTATTTGCGCAATAGATACTTCACTTTCATATAAAGGCAAACTATCAATTGGAATCTTATTGTAAAATGCTCTTACTTCGTTAGGGGTTATTTTAATTTTTTCTACAATCTTTTCTTGCATATCCTGCGCCAATTTCTGTTCTTTGATAGGCGTTCGGAAATCTTCTTTTAATTGAAAAATAGATTTACCAGCAATTTCTTCTAGTGCTTCTTTAGATCCAAATTCAGCAATAAATCTTCTGATTTTTGAATCAATCATATTTTCCACTTCTTCGTCTGTAACTACCAATGAATCTTTTTCTGATTGAAGCACCAGTGCTTTTCTAATTAATTGGCCTTCTAAAACCTGACATCCAGAAGGTACAATTGCGCCTTCTTGACCCTGTGCTTGTCTTTTATAATCTGCAATGGCATTATCTATATCTGACTTAAGAATGTATTTATCACCTACTGCGCCTACAATTTTGTCTGCAATTACTTTTTTTACCTGCGCTTGTGATATAACTGAGGCAGTTACAAACAAAATACTTAAAACAACTCTATATATTTTCATTCAATTTAAATTAGTATACAAAGTAAAAGCACCTGGGCGTTTAACCCAAGTGCTAATTCTTAATTTTATTATAAAGTACGTTTAACTTCTTCTTCTTCGAAGGCTTCAACGATATCTCCTGGTTTTAAGTCTGAGAAGTTTTTAATAGTCAAACCACATTCCATATTAGAAGAAACTTCTTTCACGTCATCCTTGAAACGTTTCAAGCTACCTAATTCAGCTGCCTGGCCTTCTCCTTTAGGATATTCAACAATACCATCTCTAATAATACGTATTTTACTATTTCTAGAAATTTTTCCGTCTAATACATAACAACCTGCAACAGTTGCTTTATCAAATTTATAAACTTCTCTAACTTCTACGTTGGCAACAATTTTCTCTTGAATCTTTGGTTCCAACATACCTTCCATCGCACTCTTAATTTCATCAATAGCGTTATAGATAATAGAGTACATTTTAATTTCAACACCTTCTGCCTCAGCCAATCTATTTGCTTGCATGCTTGGTCTTACGTTAAAACCAATAATGATGGCATCAGAAGCTGCAGATAACAATACATCTGACTCAGAGATTTGACCAACCCCTTTTAATACCACTCTTACTGCAATTTCTTCTGTAGATAATTTTTGTAAAGAGTCACTCAAGGCCTCAACAGAACCATCCACATCACCCTTGATGATAATATTTAATTCTTTAAAATTACCTAAAGCCAAACGACGTCCAATTTCGTCTAAAGTAATATGCTTTCTAGTTCTCAAACCTTGCTCTCTTAATAATTGAGAACGTTTGGTTGCCAACTCTTTTGCTTCAGATTCATCTTCATACACTTTGAACTTCTCACCTGCTTGTGGCGCACCATTCAAACCTAAGATCACCACTGGTGTGGAAGGAGGAGCCACATCAATTCTTTGATTACGCTCATTAAACATCGCTTTTACACGACCATAAAACTGACCTGATAAAATTAAATCACCTTGACGTAGTGTCCCATTTTGAACTAAAATAGTTGCTACATAACCGCGACCCTTATCCAATGAAGCTTCAATAATTGTACCAGTAGCTTCTCTATTTGGATTTGCTTTAAGGTCTAATAATTCAGCTTCTAATAAAACTTTTTCTAAAAGAGCATCTACATTTAAACCTTGTTTTGCAGATAATTCTTGGTTTTGGAATTTACCACCCCAAGCTTCTACTAAAATATTCATTTGAGATAACTGCTCATATATTTTTTGAGGATTCGCTCCATCTTTATCCACTTTGTTTACTGCAAAAATCATTGGAACATTTGCAGCTTGAGAGTGACTGATAGCTTCTTTAGTTTGAGGCATTACTGCATCATCTGCAGCTACTACAATAATAGAGATGTCTGTTACTTTAGCACCACGAGCACGCATCGCCGTGAAGGCTTCGTGACCTGGAGTATCTAAGAAAGTAATTGCTTTCCCATTAGGTAAGGTTACTTCGTATGCACCAATATGCTGAGTGATACCACCAGCCTCACCTGCTACTACATTCGCATTACGGATATAATCCAATAAAGATGTTTTACCATGGTCAACGTGACCCATAATAGTTACAATTGGAGGACGCTCAGTTAAATTAGCTAAATCATCTGCTTCTTCTTCCTCATCCATTTCCTCCGCATCTTCTAAACCAACAAACTCTACTTCAAAGCCAAATTCACTTGCTACTAATTCAATTACTTCTGCATCTAAACGTTGGTTAATGGAAACCATGATACCCAAGTTCATACACTTGCTAATAATGTCAGCAAAGCTTACATCCATTAAACTTGCCAACTCACTCACTGTTACAAATTCTGTAACTTGTAATTTATTATCAGTGATTTCATTTTGCTCGTTCTCCGCAGCTTCCTCCCTTTTTGCTCTTCTATATTTTGACTTCAAGCTCTTACCTCTTCCACCTTGTCCAGATAGTTTGGCTTGTGTTTCTTTAATCTTATCTTGAATTGCTTTTTGATCAATTTCTTTTTGTTCGGCAGTTTGAGGAGCATTTCTTTTTCCACCAGCTTGAGGGCGATTGTTTGGACGACTACCTTGGTATCCTCCACCTTGTGGGCGATTACCTTGATAACCTCCACCAGTTTGAGGACGATTACCTCCAGCTTGTTGTTGTGGAGCAGTTCCACCTTGTGGGCGATTACTTCCTCCTTGTACTGGAATACGTTTGCGAACACGCTTTTCTTCTTGGCTTAATGGTTTAGGCCTTGTTTCGCTATTTATAGGTAAATCAATTTTACCCAAAATTTTGGGACCAGTTAATTTATCGGCTTGAATATTGGTAATCTCACCATGCACATTTTCAGGAGAAATAGAATGATCAACAGGAGGTGCAGGTTCTTCTTTGGAAACTTTTGGTTTTTTTACTGCTTTAGCTGGTTCTTCTTTAGGTGCATCAGTAGTAGGTTCGGTTGCTTTTTTAGCAGATTTTTTTGGTCTTGTTGATGAATCAATTAATGATAAATCAATTTTATTCACCACTTTAGGTGCTTCTACTTCTGGCGCTTCCATCTTCACTGCCTCAACAGGTGCAGCAGGCTTTTCTTCACTTACTGCAGTTTTTGCTGCTTTAGCTTCTTTAGTTGGTTTAGTTGTTTCAGTAGCAGTTGCTTTTTTATCTGCAGCAGCTGCAGCGCCTTTAGGCAACTCAACATGGTCTGCTTTGTTTTTTGCAACTTTATCACTTTGAAATTCTGCTTGCAAAGCATAATACTGATCTTCCGTTAATTTAGCCGTTGGCTTTAGATCATCCTTAGGAAAACCTTTCTTACTCAAGAATTCAATCAAGGTATCTTGACCGATATTAAATTCTTTAGCAGCTGCTAACAGTCTTGGTAGTTTCAATTCTGACATTCTATTGTTTTTTGTCCCGATTTGACGGGACTAGTAACCTAATACAAATATACTTCTATTTCAAAGGTTATTCACCTTTGTCAAACTCTTCTTGTAAGATTCGACGAACTTCTTCAATCGTTTCTTTTTCTAAGTCTGTTCTTCTTTCTAATTCTTCTGCGCTTAATTTTAATACACTTCTTCCTGTATCACAACCCACACGCTTGAACTCATCAATTACCCATGGTTCGATTTCATCTGTGAACTCGTCCATATCGATATCAAATTCTTCTAATACTTCTTGATCTTCTCTGTAAACATCTAATTCGTATCCTGTTAATTCAGAAGCTAATTTGATATTTACTCCTCTACGACCAATAGCTAAAGAAACTTGATCAGCTTGTAAATACACTTCAGCACGCTTAGTCTCAGAGTTAATATTCATGAAGCTAATTTTTGCAGGAGTCAATGAACGCTGAATTAATAATTGAGTATTGGTAGTGTAATTAATCACATCAATATTTTCATTTTTTAATTCTCTTACGATACCATGAATACGAGAACCTTTCATACCCACACAAGCACCTACTGGATCAATACGATCATCGAAAGATTCCACTGCTACTTTAGCACGCTCACCTGGTTCACGAACAATTTTCTTAATAGTAATTAGACCGTCAAAAATTTCAGGAACTTCAATTTCTAATAATTTAGCTAAGAACAATGGATTTGTTCTAGATAAGATAATTACTGGAGTATTATTTTTCATATCTACTCTAGCAATAACCGCTCTAATATTTTCGCCTTTCTTAAAAAAGTCTTGCGGAATTTGTTCAGTCTTAGGCAAAATCAATTCATTACCCTCTTCATCCAATAATAACACTTCCTTCTTCCACACTTGATAAATTTCGGCATTGATAATTTCTCCAATTCTATCAGAGTACTTTTTAACCAAAGCATTTTTCTTTAAGTCATTGATACGAGATGCTAAAGTTTGCTTTGCAGCTAAGATAGCACGACGACCAAAATCATAAATATTTACTTCTTCTAACAATTCTTCACCAATCTCAAAGTCAGGCTCTATCTTGATTGCGTCAGAATATGAAACTTCAGCTAATGGATTATCTACATCATCATCAGGTCTAATTTCACGACGACGAATAATTTCCAAGTCTCCTTTTTCAGCGTTAACGATAACATCAAAGTTTTCGTCACTGCCATATTTTTTTCTTAATAAAGTCTTAAATACATCTTCTACAACTTTCATCATCGTAGGACGATCTATACTTTCAGCGTCTTTAAACTCTTGGAACGCTTCAATCAAATTTATACTTGCCATAACATAATTTTTTTTTTCAAGCTAGTTGCTTGATGATTTGTTAAAATTGAATTTGAACTATAGTTGATTTAATATTCTCAAATGGTATTAATAATTGTTGAGTAACAGCTTTCTTTCCCTTTCCTTCAGTATACTCAATAATAATATCTTCTTCAGCAACAGTAGTCAACAACCCTTCTTTTATCGTTTCGTCTTTTAAAGTAATTGCTACTTTTCTACCAATGTTTTTAGTGTATTGTCTCTTAAACAATAAAGGCTCATCTACACCAGGAGAAGAAATTTCTAAAGCAAAATCACCTTCAGGAAACCATGCTGCTTCTTCAATTGCTTTGTACAATTTACGGTTAAAATAGATGCACTTTTCAATAGGCAATCCTTTATCTCCGTCCAAGAATACTTTAATAATATGTCCTGGCTTCACCTTAATGTATACTAAAAAATAATCAGGCTCCTCTGCTAACAGCGGTTCCAAAATTTCTAGTACCCTTGCTTTTAAGTCGTTTACTTCCATGTTTAAAAAAGAAGAAGGGAACGACTTCGTTCCCTTCATTTCTCTGCTTATTCTGGAACAAAGGTAATAAATCGGGATGAAATAACCCAATAATATTGCCTATAGCCTTATTTTTGTGCCATGATGAAGATGTTATTATACGGCTTATTAATCTATTTCTTGTACAAAGTAATCTTTGAAATCGTAGTTCCTGTTAGCAATAGTGTGAAAACGGTACGCCAAAATATGGAACAAATGCAGGCGGCGGCTAAAAAAGCCCAGGAGCAACAAAATGCTCATTATCAGCAGCAACAAGCCCAGGCAAATAAGCCAAAAGTAGAGACGGAAGAAGCAGAATACATTGATTTTGAAGAAGTTAAGAAAAAATAGCTGCTAGATCCTTCTCCACCCTCATCCCTGGCTTTAAATACAAAACCTGCATTCCAACAGAAGCTGCTGCTTTAATATTTGGTTCATTATCATCAATGAAGATGGTTTCTTCTGCTTTTAGTCCTTCTTTATCCAAAATAAACTGAAAAGAAGCTGGATCGGGCTTTCTTTGACCCATTTTGTGGGAATAATAGGGCGTTTTAAACAGCATTTCAAAATCACCCCCTATTTCACGACTATATTGAGGGATAAACTGATCGTAATGAATTTGATTGGTATTGGAGTATAAAAAAGTAGCAAATTGATGATTGTGATCTTTCACCCATTGGATGCTTTCTTTTCTATACCCTACTAATAAGGCATTCCAAGCGTCAATGATTTGCTGTCGACTTAGCGTTAAATTATACAAAGCATTAAATCCATTACAAAACTCCACTTCCGTAATAAAGCCTTTTTCTAAATCAAAAAATATCTGATCAGACTTATTCAAAGTAAAATGATTTTCAAAATTTGGTATACCTAATTGCTCAAAGGCATCATACATTTTTACAAAATCTATATCATATAATACATTACCTAAATCAAAAATCAAATTCTTTGTATTAGCCATAATTTATTTTTAAACTTTTATGAAGATATATCAAAGCTTTTAAATAATTGTACATTTGATTAATGAAACAACATTTAGCGCATATTGCAGTAGTAGTACGAGATTATGATGAAGCCATTAATTATTATACTACTACTCTTGGTTTTACATTAATAGAAGATACAATTTTATCAGCAACTAAAAGATGGGTGATGGTTCAACCCACTGGTGCAGAAAATGGCTGTAATTTATTATTAGCAAAAGCTGCCACACCTGAACAAGAAAAATGTATTGGATATCAAACAGGAGGAAGGGTATTTTTGTTTTTGTATACAGATGATTTCTATAGAGACTATAATAATTATATCTCAAAGGGTGTTGAATTTACAATAGCACCTCATGTAGAAGAGTACGGAACAGTAGCTGTATTCAAAGATTTATATGGGAATTTATGGGACCTGATTGAATCAGCAAAGAAATAAAAATGAAAAAAGTATTAATATTAGGTGCCAACGGAATGATCGGTGATTTAATTCTTCAAAAATGTTTACAATCAAACGATATAAATGAAGTGATTGCCATCACCAGAAAAACGCTTCATTATAAACACTCTAAACTTACCAGTGTAATTCATGATAATTTTTTAAATGTTAGCACTATAAGTTCATGCTTTGAAAATATTGATATTTGTTACTATTGCCTTGGTGTATATACAGGCGCAGTATCAAACGACTTGTTTTTTCAAATCACAATTGATTATACTAAGATAATTGCAGATGAATTAAAACTAAAAAGTCCTAAAGCCTGTTTTTGCTTTTTAAGTGGAATGGGGGCCGATTTATCCGAAAAAAGTAAAATGCCATTTGCAAAAGCAAAAGGAATAGCTGAAAATTATTTGCTACACCTTGGCCTTGATAAACTTGTGATTTTTAGGCCAGGATACATATATCCTGTAACTAAAAGAAAAGAACCCAACTTTTTTTATACGCTTAGCCGTTTGCTATATCCTGTTTTAAAAATAATTTATCCTGGAATTGGATTGAGTTCGGAGCAACTTGCCAGTGCCATGTTTAAAGCTGGTTTTACTTCCGCCCCCAATATTATTTTAGAAAATAACGCAATAAAAAAATTTATAGCTTCATAGCTGCTGCCATATATTGACAGGCTGCATCGCCCTTGCTTAATTCATTTTGGATATTTTGACGAGATTCCTCGTCTCTGTTTTGGCTTAACTTAAAAACATTTTTTAAATCAGTTACTTTAATGTCAAATGAAACAATCGCTTTCATATTGTCTTGTACATATTTAGGATCCAAATTTTTCACTTGAGTGGGAGCATTAGAATTTTTTTCAAAATGCATAGTTAAATCCGTTAACAACTGATATAAATGCGCATCATCTTTCATTTCCATTTTCCCAATTGCATGAACTGTTTGATAATTCCAAGTACTTGCAATACCTTTTTCTTTATACCAACTACCACTAACAAAAGCTGAAGGAGCAGAAAAAATTACCAGTACATTATTGTTTTTTTCAAAAGCATTGGTATGATCTTGCTTACGCATTAAATGCCCGCTAATAATTAATTTATCGTCTTCTTGTTTAATTAAAATGGGTATCTGTGCTGCAATAGGCAAACCATTTTCATCTACTCCACAAATAGTTACAAAAGGATTAGCTTGCATAAAGGCAAGCACTTCTTCTTGATTGTTCGCTTTGAAATAAGAGATATTGTACATGAATCTTTTTTTAAAGAGGTAATGAAGTAGTTGTTTTGATTTCATCCATTACAAACAAACTATTGATATGTGCTACCATTGGAAGTACTGCTAATTTTTCTTGGTAAAATTTATTATAGCTCTCTACATCTTTTGACACTACTTTTAAATAATAGTCAAAACTACCAGAAACCAAACTACAAGAAACCACCTCATCAAATTGCAAAATGGTTTGTTCAAATTCGGCGAAATTATTTTTAGTTTGTTTATCTAAAGTAACATGGCAAAAAACCACCATGCCTAAATCTATTTTTTTTCGATCTATCAATGCAACATATTTTTGAATCACCCCATCTGTTTCCATTCTTTTAATACGATCATGAGTTGGGCTCACAGAAAGGTTAATACTCGTACTAATGTCTTTTAATTTGGCTAAAGCGTCTTTTTGTAAGATGCGAAGTATGGACTTGTCTGTTTGATCTAATTGCATACACTATTATTAAGGAAAGGAATATTTTCTGTTATTGAGATAATTTCCACCCTAAATTACTGATAATTTCCTTTATTTGACAATTTAATAAAATATTTTACTGATTATATGATAATTGATAAAAATATTTTCTTTTGAACCAAATTTGTACAGAAATAAAACCCAATATTATGATAATAGGTTGCCCAAAAGAGATTAAGGTTCAAGAGTATAGAGTAGGCTTAACACCAGAAGGTGTAGATGCTTTAGTGAGAAATGGACATTCAGTGTATATGGAGACTCAAGCAGGTGCTGGTTCTGGATTTTCAGACGAGGCATACAAAGCTGTAGGCGCTCAAATCTTAGCAACTGCAAAAGAAGTATATGATATTGCCGAAATGATTGTGAAGGTAAAAGAACCTTTGGCTGCAGAATATGGCTTGATTAAATCTGGTCAAATATTATTTACCTATTTCCATTTTGCAGCCTCTAAAGAGTTAACAGAAGCAATGATGAAAACACATGCAGTTTGCATTGCTTATGAAACGGTAGAATTGGCAGATGGGTCTTTACCATTATTAGTTCCCATGTCTGAAGTAGCAGGAAGAATGGCGATTAATGTGGGTGCTTATTATTTAGGTAAACCATTTGGAGGTAAAGGAAAATTATTAGGTGGTGTTCCAGGAGTGAAGCCAGCAGAGGTTTTAGTAATTGGTGGAGGTATTGTGGGAACACAGGCTGCAAAGATGGCTGCAGGTTTAGGCGCTAATGTAACTTTAATGGATACTAATTTAACTAGATTAAGATATTTATCTGATGTAATGCCAGCAAATGTGGTAACACAATATTCAACTTTGTTAGCTATCAAAGATAAATTACCTACTACAGATTTATTAATTGGTGCTGTATTGTTGCATGGAGCTAAAGCACCACACTTAGTAAAGAAAGAAGATTTAAAATTAATGGAAGCAGGTTCAGTAATTGTGGATGTTGCAGTAGACCAAGGAGGATGTATCGAAACTTGCAAACCAACTACACACGAAAATCCAGTTTTCACTATTGATAACATTATTCACTATTGCGTAGCCAATATGCCAGGCGCGGTTCCACAAACAAGTACTAGAGCATTAACTCAAGCTACATTACCATACGCTATTGCAATTGCAAATAAAGGATGGGAAATGGCTACAGCAGAAAATTCTGCATTAGCGAAGGGTTTAAATATTAGAGCAGGCAAAATTTTACACAAAGGAGTTGCAGATGCATTTAATGCATAGTTAATAATAAACATATAAAAAAGGCCTCCAAAATTTGGAGGCCTTTTTTTGTTTTATACTTCTTTATAAAGTCAAATAATTAATCTAAATGATATACTTTATGCAGGTCTTTAGTACAAGTAAAAGTGGCACCAAGATCATGTATAATACCGTCTTTTACATCATAGGCCCAGCCATGTAATGTAAGGGCCTGATCTCTTCTCCATGCATTTTGAACAATTGAGGTTTTACCTAAATTACCAACTTGTTCAATTACGTTTAATTCCACAAATCTTCTGGCTCTATCTGTTGTATCAGAAATAGCATCTAATTCTGCTGCATTAAAACGATAAACATCTTTTATATGTCGAAGCCAATTATCAATTAATCCTAATTGTTGATTTTCCATAGCTGCTACTACACCTCCACACCCATAATGTCCACAAACAATAATATGTTTAACATGTAAAACTTCAACTGCATAAGAAAGTACACTTAACATATTCATATCACTATGTACTACCATATTGGCAATATTTCTGTGAACAAAGATGTCTCCCGGTTTGGTGCCAGTAATTTGATTGGCAGGAACCCTGCTATCAGAACATCCAATCCATAAATACTCTGGATTTTGTCCAAGAGACAAGTTGTTAAAATAGTTAGGGTCTAGTTCAAGTTGTTCCTTAACCCATTGTCTATTTTTTTCTAGTAAATCAAATTTGGACTCGCCCATAAAATGCTTTGTTTTCGATACAAAGATGCTACTTATTTTTGAATCAACATATTATCCCTCATTTTGCTTATTTTAGAGAAAGAATAGCGATTATTCTATCTAAAAGCCTTCAAAATGAGTTCATTAGAAATATTTATCGAAACACTTGGTTGGATTGCCTCTGTTTTAATTGTAGGTTCTTATGCTTTGAATCTTTGGGGCAAAATTGAGGCTAATAGCAAAATATACATTTGGGCTAATATTATTGGAGGTTTATTTTTTGTAATTAATACCTATTATCATCACGCATACCCCTCTACTGTGGTGAACACCATCTGGGTGATTATTGCAATAGGTTTATTATTAAAGCCCTTTTTTAAAAAGAATTAAATGTCTGAAACTAATTCATTATTAAAATCATTTAATCAAATCGCAAAATGGTTAATCATTTGTTTATTGATTAGCATAATTGTTGGATCTATTACTGCTTTCTTTTTAAATAGTTTGGATATAGTAACAAATTATAGAGAAACTCATTTTTGGATTATTTACACACTTCCTTTAACAGGATTTTTTATTGGCTATTTATATTATCAATATGGCGATGATGCCAACAAGGGAAATAATGCCATCATAGAAGCGCATCATGCCTCGCATCAACATATTCCCTTTAAAATGGCTCCGCTAGTATACATTGGAACAATACTAACACATTTATCAGGAGGCTCTGCAGGTAGAGAAGGCACTGCGGTTCAAATGGGAGGAGCCATTGCTGCTCCATTCGCAAAATGGTTTAAAACCAATCAAGAAGAAAAGAAAACCATTATTATTATGGGTGTAAGTGCTGGATTTGCTGCAGTGTTTGGCACACCTTGGGCTGGAGCTATTTTTGCTTTAGAAATAATGGGTTTTAAAAATATAAGATGGCAATCCATTATCCCAAGTATTACAGCTGCTTTAATGGCTCACTACATTTGTTTAAGTTGGTCTATTCAACATATTATATACAGTGTAAATATTATTCCAGATCTACAAATTAATTTGACGCTGTGGTCATTGCTTGCTGGAATTTTATTTGGTTTAACAGCATTATTGTTTTCACTAAGCAACCATTTATGGGAAAGTGTTTTTGATAAAATTAATTACAAACCTTTGAGACCTTTTATAGGTGGCATAGTGATTGTTCTTGTAATTTTATTTTTAGGCACTACCAAATATATTGGCTTAGGTATTCCCGAAATTAGGAATGCATTTATTAGTCCATCTGGCCATTATGATTTTATCATTAAATTATTATTAACCAGTTTTACTTTAAGCTTAGGATTTAAAGGTGGTGAAGTAACGCCACTTTTCTTTATTGGAGCCACATTGGGAAGTACTTTGGTTTTATTTATTCCTCTACCATTTGCATTATTAGCTGCGATGGGTTTTGTGGCAGTATTCGCAGGTGCAACGCATTGTATAATAGCCTCAATTATTTTAGGTGTTGAATTATTTGGAGCTAAAGCTGGTAT
>CAWULX010000009.1:0-25803 GCA_963923775.1 uncultured bacterium | reverse complement strand
ATGCACAAATGCATCTATGTATTGCTGTAAAAAATGCATTGCATTTTATTTAGAAAAATAATTGGTAAGCTTGGTCCACTCTTTCGATGGCAATAATTTCTATAGCATGCTTTTTAATATCAATGCCTTTTAAATTAAAAGAAGAAATAAATATTTTTTCAAAACCTAATTTCTCTGCTTCTGCAATTCTTTGTTGAATTCTATTTACAGCTCTGATTTCTCCATTTAATCCAACCTCACCTGCAAAACAAATGCCTTGTGGTAATGGCACATCTTCATAAGAAGAAAGTAATGCAAGAATGACGGCAAGGTCTAAAGAGGGATCTTCAATTTTTAAACCACCTGCAATATTTACAAATACATCTTTCATGCCAAAAGCAAATCCACCGCGCTTTTCTAGAACGGCCAATAATAATTGTAATCTCCTTAAATCAAAGCCAGTCACAGTTCTTTGAGGAGTGCCATAAACACTTTGTGTAACGAGTGCTTGCACTTCAATGAGTAATGGACGCATACCTTCCATGCTTGCAGCAATGGCACTTCCACTAAGTGAATCATTTCTTTGTGCAATTAAAAAAGCAGAAGGATTAGTAACTACTTTCATTCCTTCACCAGTCATTTCGTAAATACCTAATTCACTAGTACCGCCAAATCTATTTTTTAAAGTGCGCAACATTCTATATGCATAGTGTCTATCTCCTTCAAATTGTAAAACAGTGTCCACCATATGTTCTAAAATTTTAGGACCTGCAATAGAACCTTCCTTCGTAATATGCCCAATTAAAAAGACAGGCGTGCCTGTTTCTTTAGCAAATCTTTGAAACTCTGCAGCACATTGTTTGATTTGTGAAACAGATCCTGCACCTGCTTCAATTAAATTAGATTCAATGGTTTGAATGGAATCTACAATCAACACTGTGGGCTTTAATTTTTTGATGGCTTTAAAAATGGCATTCGTTCTAGTTTCTGCAAGCAAATAGAAATTTTCGTTTTTTAAATTCAATCTATCTGCACGCATTTTAATTTGCTGAATACTTTCTTCACCACTGATGTATAAAACAGTTTGATTTTTCATCATCAAACCTTGTTGTAAAAACAAAGTACTTTTTCCAATACCTGGTTCACCTGCAATCAATACAATAGATCCTAAAACAATTCCTCCGCCCAATACTCTATTTAATTCAGAATCAGAACTATCAATTCTTTTTTCTGAAGTACTATTTACTTGATCAATAGCAATTAATTCAGAACCTTTTTGTTGATTACTATATCCATCCCAGCCTGCTTCTTTTTCTTTTCCTGCATCAATCAATTCCTCTGTGAACGTATTCCATTCATTACATGCTGGACATTTACCTACCCATTTAGTAGACTCATAACCACAATTATTACAGAAAAAGGCAGATTTCGTTTTGCTCATGCAGTAAAGATAATGGGATATCCAATTTTATATAAAGTAATTGCCGAAAAGAAGCTTTTTAACCCAATTTGATCATATTATTATATAATATATGTAAAAAGTTAAATTATAATTTCCTCGCAAAAGACTGTAAATCAACAACTTTTATTTAATATAATATTTTTAATATGTATTTTTTACACATTTAAAATATAAAAAGTTAAAGAAATCAAAAAATTTGTTTAACTTTAAGAGCATGTTCTCTCTATTTAGGGAGAACTTTTTTAACAAAAATTTTGACAACAACATGAGAAAAAAACTTTTAGGGTGTTTGTTTGTTGCATTTTTCTCTTTCACAGCGGCAATCGCTCAGAACAATACTGTAACAGGTAAGGTTTCTGATGACAAAGGTGCTCCAGTGGAGGGTGCTCTTGTAACAGAGAAAGGATCAACTAAAAACAAAACACTTACAGACGCATCTGGTGCGTACAAGATCAGTGTTAAAACTGGTGCAGTTTTACAAGTATCAAGCGTAGGCTTTGAGAAAAAAGAAGCTGCAGCTCAAGCTGTAACTAATTTCACCTTAAAAGCGTTAAGCTCTGAATTAGGTGAAGTGGTTGTAACTGCCTTGGGTATCAAACGTGAAAAGAAAGCATTAGGTTATGCAGTATCTTCTGTAGGTAAAGAAGAACTGGAAATGAGACCTGAAGCTGACGTAGCTAGAATCTTAAGTGGTAAAGCACCTGGTTTGAATATCTTAAACACAAGTGGTTTGAGCGGATCTGGTACTAACATTAACATTAGAGGTATCAGTACTATCACTGGTGGATCTCAACCATTGTTCATTGTGGATGGTGTTCCATTTGATGCGAGTACCAATACACAATCAGATTTTACTTATGGTACACAAACTCCTAGCCGTTTCTTGGATATCGATCCTAACACGATTGAAAACTTAAACGTTTTAAAAGGATTGAGTGCGACTACATTATATGGTGAAGCTGGTCGTAATGGTGTAATCTTAATCACTACTAAAAACGGTGCTCAACAAAAATTAAAAAAGAAAACAGAAGTAACTGTTTCTCAATCTTATTTCCAAACAGAACCAATCTTACCTGACTATAACAAAGAGTGGGGTGGTGGTTTTGACTTGAGTGTGGGTATTGCTTTCTTCTCTAACTGGGGAGGTAGATTACAAGGACAATTAGTAAACCATCCTTATAATAGAACAACAGCTGCTCAACCTTGGGCAATTGAATATCCTCAATTCAAGGGTGCTACATACGAATACAAGTATTATAATAGTGTTCCTGAATTCTTCAGAAAGGGATCAATGAAAAATACTTCAGTAAACTTTGCTGGTGTTTCAAATGATGGTAAATCTAGTTATAACATGAGTTATAGCTATACAGATGATCAAGGTTTTGTGATCAACAACGGTTTAAATAAGAATGTGTTTGGTATGGGTGGTACTTCTAAATTGACTAACAAAATTACTATCAGTGGAACAATGAACTTGGCTTTAACAGACCAAATGTCTCCTCCAACTTCTGATAGTTATGGTAACAACGCATCTAACTCTTCTGTATTTGGTAACGTAATGTTTACTCCAACTGCAGTGGATTTAATGGGCTTACCTTATGAATTACCTTCAAACCACTCTTCTATTTATTATAGAAATGGTAACGATATTCAAAACCCACGTTGGACTTTATACAACGCATTCACTGGTGATAAAACTCAAAGAGTTTATGGTCAAATGTCTGCTAAGTATGAAATCATGAAAGGTTTGAATTTAACTTACAGAACTGGTTTTGATACTTATTCAGAATTAAACTATTATAATCAAAACAAAGGTGGTACTTACCAAGCTTTAGGTGTGATGAGAACTACTACTTCTAATAGCATGATTTGGGATCACTCTGTGATCTTAAACTATGACAAGCGTATCAACGAAGACTTCACTTTGAATGTGGACGCGGGTGCAAACTCTAGAAGAAAAATGTTTGATCAAACTGGTATGAGAAGTACAGAGCAATTAGTGTATGGTTTATTCACACACGGTAACTTTGTATCTCACTTAACAACTTCTGAGAGTGGTGCAGAAATGAACTTTAAATCTCAGAACTTAAGTTTGGGTGTATTTACGCAAGCAGCTTTAGGCTATAGAGACTATGCATACTTAACAGTGGGTGGTCGTAATAGCTGGGCTTCTACAGTAGAAACTGCTAATAGAAGTATCTTCTATCCTTCAGTAAGTTTATCTTATATCCCAACACAAGCAATTGAAGCTTTAAAGAATAATAAATATATCAACTACTTAAAAGTGAGAGTTGGTTATTCTACTTCTGCGAACTTCCCTGATCCTTATTCTACACGTAATGCATTGGTTATTGGTACTAAAGCATACGTTACCAATACAGGTACTAATATTAACTTAAACCGTTTATCTAGCTTCTTACCAAATCCAAACTTGAAGCCAGAGTTATTAAACGAGAAAGAAGTTGGTATCGAGGGTAAATTCTTCCAAAGTAGATTAAGCGCTGATATCACTTTCTACGACAAGATTGCAAACAATCAAATCTTAAGACGTGACTTAGATCCTTCTACAGGTTACTCTGCAACAAATATCAACGCAGGTGATGTAGAAAACAAGGGTATTGAAGTTGCATTAGGATATGATGTAATCAAATCTAGAAATTGGAGATGGCATACTGATGTATTATATACATTAAACAGAAGTATGGTATCTGGTATCCCTACTGATATCGCACAAGTAAATGTTTCTGGTTATTCTAACCTAGGAACTTTTGCTAAGAATGGTTATCCTTATGGCGTAATCATCGGTTCTTACTTTAAGAGAGCTGCTGATGGACAAAGAATTGTAGGACCAGATGGTAACTATATTGCTGCAAATGATATTAAAGTAATTGGTGATCCAAATGCATTGTATAAATTAACAAGCATTAACTCATTATCTTATAAAGCATTTAGCTTTAAAATGCAATGGGATTATAGCGTAGGTGGTGAAATGTTCTCTGGTACTGCAGGTGGTTTGTTAGGTAGAGGTGTTACTGCAGATACTCAGTTTGACCGTTTCTTACCTTTAATTATGCCAGGTGTATTACAAAATGGTCAACCTAATAATATACAAATTTCTTCTTCTCAAGTTTACTATGGTAATAGTATCACTAACGGTGCTCCTTACGAGAGTGCTATTTATGATATGACTTATATCAAATTGAGAGAAGCTTCTTTCTCTTATTCACTTCCTGCTAAATTAATAGAGAAAACACCTTTCGGTGGTATTTCTTTAAGCGTTTCAGGAACTAACTTATGGTATTATGCTCCTAACTTCCCTGAACACGTACACTTTGATCCAGAAGCTTCTTCTACAGGTGTAGGTAATGGTAGAGGTTTTGAAGCGATGAGTGGTCCTTCTGCTCGTCGTTATGGTGCAAGCATAAGAGTAACATTCTAAAAAAATAAAATAGTATATTATGAAATATAATAAAATTGTTTTTGGGTTGTTGCTAGTTGCTACCAGCTTTACGGCTTGTAACAAAGAGCTTGACGCCTTATTAACAAACCCAAACTATCCAAGTGCAACAACAGCCGATGTTGATTTGTACTTGAATAAAGTTCAATTGGACTTTAATAACTTCTTCCAATCTGCGTCTGGTGCATCTAGTGCATTAGCTCGTCAGAGCTATTGGGGAGGTCCATTCTACCAAAATGCTTATTCTCCTTCAAGCTTTGACGGTATTTGGTCAACTGCTTATTCTGGAGTAATTGCAAATGCTGATGCGATGATTCCTTTAGCACAATCTCAAAAGAAGTACATTCAATCAGGTATGGCTCGTATTATGAAAGCTTATACTTACGGTACTTTAGTAGATATGTTTGGAGATGTACCTTATAGCAATGCTGTTAAGGGTGCTGATAACACTACGCCTTCTGTAGATGGTGGTGCTGCTGTATATGCTGCAGTACAAAATTTATTAGATAGCGCTATTTTAGATTTAACAAATACTGCAGCTGCTTCTGCACCTAAGACAGATTTGTACTATGGTGGTTCTGCTGCTAAATGGGTGACTTTAGCGAAGACTTTAAAATTAAAGTTCTATATGCAAACACGTTTAGTGGATGCTGGTGCTAAAGCAAAAATCCAAGCATTATTAACAGAGAATAACTTGATCAATACTGCAGCAAATGATTTCCAATTCCAATACGGAAAAACATTGGCTCCAGATTCAAGACATCCAGATTATGCTGGTGATTACAACAATAACGGTGGTGGTGGATATTTATCTAACTACTTTATGTGGGAAGTCGCTTCTGAAAAATATGGTGGTAATGTAACAGGTGTTTCTTCCACTGCTACGGCTGCTACTACAGGAGATCCTAGATTACGTTATTATTTTTATCGTCAGACTTTAAACTATGCATGGGCTAACGAATCTTCTTGTCCTTGTATTTTAAATTCTCAATACGGAACTGCAACTTATCCAGTATGGTATCCTTCTGTTCCAGATCAAACTCCATATTGTGTAGTAGGTGGTAGAGGTTATATGGGAAGAGACCATGGTGATAACAGTGGTGGCCCCCCAGATGGTGCATACAAAACTCAGCATGGTATTTATCCTGCAGGTGGTGAATTTGACTATAGCCAAGGAAAGCAAGTTAGCTTAGGTGCTGGTGCTGGTGGTAATGGTATTAGCCCAATCTGGTTATCTTCTTTCACTGCTTTCTTAAAAGCAGAAGCAGTTCTTGCTTTAGGTGTTACAGCGGATAAAACAGATGCGGCATTATTAACAAGTGGTGTAACACAATCAATTACTAAAGTAACTGGTTTCCCAGCAGCAATTGGATATGTGAATACAGCAATACCAGCTGCTACTTTAGGTTCTGCAACTTCTGACCAATCTAAAGCATATATCGCTTTAGTAGATGGTTTGTATGCAGGTGCTGCTACTACGGCTGCTAAAATGGATGTATTGATGAAAGAATACCATATTGCTCTTTGGGGTAATGGTATCGAACCATACAATAACTTAAGACGTACAGGTAGCCCTAAGAATGTTCAGATTGCTGTTACCACTGCAACTCCTGGCTTCTTTATGAGATCTTTCTTCTACCCATCAGTATTCGTAGATAGAAACTCTGCTGCTCCTGCACAAAAATCACCAGGTACTGCTGCAAATAAAGTTTTCTGGGATAATAATCCTGATAACTTCATTAAATAATTATAAATTATATGAAGACTATGAAAAAAATACTATACGCCTTCGTTTTGAGCAGTCTCCTGTTTTCAGTGAGTTCTTGTAAAAAAACTGACGGTCAAATTAACCCATTATCTTCTCCAACTAACAATAAAATTGGTGCGTATGTTGTATTGGAGAAAACCATCAACACTAGCTTGGTGTATGCCACTGCAGCTACTTCTAAAGTAGGTGTGATTGTGCATGAGTATGTAGGTGGAGATCCAATCGATCATATCGATTTGTATGCTACTGCTGGTAATTCTTATGACACTACAAAGTGGAAAAAAGTAAAAACAATCCCAATGGCTACTGGTTCTGTAGAAATTTCTGCAACTGGTGCTGAATTAGCAACTGCTATGGGTATCACTCCATCTGCTTTCAAAGCGGGTTCTTCTTACACATTCTATAATAGAATTATCTGTAAGTCTGGTGCTCGTTATGATGTAAACAATACAGGCACGAACTCTGGATCTGGTATCTTGGGAGGACCTACTTACAATACAAGTTTCTCTTTTGGAGCTTTCATTGTTTGTGGTTACACAGATATGTCAGGTACCTATAAAGTATTGAAAGATGAGTGGGAAGATTCTTATCCTGGTGATATCGTTACTATCAAAGCTGGACCTACTGCAAATACATTAGACCTAAGCGCTGTATGGCCTGGTCAAAGTGGTACTGTAGTAAATCCATTGATTTTAACCATCGATCCAGCTACTGGAGCTATTAGTTTACCAAGTGCAGGTATCTCTTTTGAGAAATATGCTTCAGGTACAACTTATTTAGCGAAGAATGGTTCTGGTTATGCGTTTGCATGTACTGGTTCTATTACTTTCAAAGCTGAATTGTTCCAAAATGGTTCTGCAAGTGTGGGTGTTTATGCATTCGCTCTTCAAAAACAATAAGCTACTTAGGTAGTATTGATACCAAAAGGGCCCCGATTTATCGGGGCCCTTTTTTTTATTATAACACAATAGGTTCTTGATGACTATCTAAAAACTGGTATTCAACCAAATGACTAGCATTAGAAGCCTGTGATTTTAATTTAATCTTATACTTCTTCTTCCAACGCTTTATAATGCTTGTAAATATGCCCTTGGTTAAATGTGAGTGAATGATTGGGTGTACCAATAAAACCAGCGATTTGTGGCCATGAGTGGCTAAATAAGCAAGTTTCTTTTCCATCTCGTCTTCTAATAATAAAGTAGAAGTGATTTTTCCGGTACCACTACATGCTGGACAATCTTCGGAAGTATTGATATTTACTTCTGGTCTGATTCTTTGTCTGGTAGCTTGTAATAATCCAAATTTTGAGATGGGTAATACAGTATGTCTAGCACGATCGGTTTTCATAAAACCTTCTAAAGCTTCTTGAACTTTCTTTTTATTCTCAGGAAGCTTCATATCTATAAAATCAATTACGATGATGCCCCCTATATCTCTTAATCTTAATTGTCTTGCAATCTCTTCTGCAGCTTCCATATTTGTTTGAAGTGCATTCTCTTCTTGGTTATTGCTAACACTCTTAAATCCAGAGTTCACATCAATAACATGTAAGGCTTCTGTGTGCTCAATAATTAAATAGGCGCCACTTGGAAGATTCACCGTTTTCCCAAAACCAGATTTCACTTGCTTGGTAATACCGTACTGATCAAAAATATCATTGTCGGTATTATGTAGACTTAGAATATTGGTTTTTTGTGGTGCGATTCTTTGTAAATAATTCAAAGTATGATCATATACTTTTTTATCATTCACCACAATCTTATTAAAATCTTCATTTAATAAATCTCTTAAGATGCTATTGGTTTTGCTTTCCTCACTCATTATACGAGTAGGTGCTACAGCACCTTTTAAATTTTTTTGGATATTATTCCAGTTGGAAATTAAGCTTAATAAATCTTCATGTAATTCGGCAGTGCTCTGTCCTTCTGCAGCAGTTCTCACAATCACTCCAAAATTCTTAGGCTTTATTGCTTCTATAATTTTTTGTAATCTTTTTCTTTCTTCTCCACTGTGAATTTTTTTGGACACTGCTACCATATCATTAAATGGTGTTAGTACCACAAATCTTCCTGCTAGAGATAATTCACAGGTTAACCTTGGTCCCTTTGCTGCAATGGGTTCTTTTAAAATTTGAACCATGATGCTTGGCTTGCCATTTAAAACTTCGCTGATTTTCCCTGTCTTTACAATTTCAGGTGCAGTTTCAAACTTGGTAAAATCGAAAGAGTTGTTATTGTCATTTACCGCTTGATGCGTAAATTGAATAATTGATTTTACATAAGGACTTAAATCAGTATAATGTAAGAAGGCATCTTTTTCGAAACCTACATCTACAAAGGCAGCGTTTAACCCTGGAATAATTTTTTTTACTTTTCCAAGGTATAAGTCTCCTACTGCCCAACGAGCATCCATTTTTTCGTTGTGTATTTCTACCAACTTTTTGTCTTCTAATAAGGCAATTTCTACCCCATCAGCAGCACTATTGATAATTAATTCTTTGTTCACTTATAGCAACTTTAAAACAACAAAAGACACGTTAATTTAATAACGGTATCTATGTTATATCATTTTATGAAACAGGACCACTTTACGAAGGAAGGAAAAGGTAAAGTAAAGTTGCTAAGTAGAAAGGTGGCCTGCAATTTAAAAGAATACTAGCGGGTAGCATTTGATACCCGCTAGTATCATATCAGAACTATTTATTCTTCTTCTTATGACGATTCTTTCTTAAACGTTTTTTTCTTTTGTGTGTAGCAATCTTATGACGCTTTCTTTTTTTACCACAAGGCATGTCCGATAATTTTTGTTATTAAAAATATTATTTCTTTAGTTCTTTGATTCTATTAGAGATAGCAGCTTTAGCATCAGGGATATTTACCAAATTTTTTACCTTGGTATACCATTTGATGGCTTCGTCTTTTTTGTTGGTTAATTCATAACATTCAGCTAAGTGAATCATGGCTTCCAAATTGGAAGGCTGAACCTGGATGACAATTAAAAATCGTTCAATAGCTTTATCATACTGCCCAGATTTTTTGCCTCCTAAGGCAAGTATAAATTGACCGTAAGCATTTTGCGGATTTTTATCCACTACCTGCTTTACTTTAAGAATACCTTGCATAGGATTGTCTGAAATATTTCCGAACAAATAACATGCGCCTAAATTAATAGTGGCTGTATCATTGTTGGGGTTCATTTCCAACGCTCTCTCTAAAAGAACTTTTGCATTTCCTGCCATCCATGGAAGAAGGGCTGGTGGTGCATCCGGCGTGATTAAGTTATCAATCAACTGCTGGGCTGCAAAAGTGAGGCTTTTTTCAGAATTTTCCAACAAAGCAGCGCTGTAAGTATAATATAAATAAGGGGCTAGGCGATTAGCAGAATCTGCCCAAAAACGCGCTAATTTCTTTGTATAAACCAAACTATCTGCAGTCGTTTTAGATCTACTTAATTGATTTTCAATGCTTAAGATAGAAATTTTATGTTCAGCGCTTAGGCTAGATTTAGCATCATCTATAATGGACTGATTTGTAACTGATTGATTATCAGTAGTAATATTGCTAAGGGTAGTTTGATCTTTATTTGATCTTGGGGCTAAGAAATACAGTAATCCCAATAAAAGAATGGCGATAGCCACTACAAAAACTTGTGGTTTTTTCAATGTAAGACAATTTCGAGCAAAGGTAATTACTTACGCTTGCTTTTCACATCGTTTACAAATTCTTTTGCAGGTTTAAATGCTGGAATAAAATGTTCAGGAATTTCTACCGCAATATTCTTCTTAATGTTACGCCCAATTTTTGCGGCTCTTTTTTTAGTAATAAAGCTGCCAAAGCCACGAATATAGATGTTCTGGCCGTTTGACAAGTTTTCTTTTACTTCCTTAAACATGGTTTCTAAAGTAACTAATACGTCCACTTTTGGAATTCCAGTTTTTTCAGAGATTTGATTAATTAAATCAGATTTTCTCATGAGTTGGGTTTTGGGGTTTCAGTATTAAAAATAAATCAATTTTTAGCTTTTTGCAACTATATTCTTATTTTTTATTCATTTTAATGCATAATTTAAGCCAAATACACATTTAATTTATTAATATATAAAATAAATTTAATTTATAATTGACCAAAAAGGGTCTTATTTATCAGAATTGATCTTTTTAATCGATTTTTGCAATCCAATGGCAAAACAATTTACAGACCTTTTATTGGAATGGGATCAGGATCTAAATGATCGTATAATGCCATGGAAAGGGGAGAAAGATCCTTATAGGATTTGGTTGAGTGAAATAATTCTACAACAAACCAGGGTGGATCAAGGATGGGCTTATTATGAAAAATTCATACTACATTTTCCTACCATTTTTGATTTAGCAAAAGCAAAAGAAGAAAAAGTGTTTAAACTATGGGAGGGATTAGGATATTATAATCGATGTAGAAATTTATTGTTTACAGCTAAATGCATTGTTCAAAAATACAAAGGTGTTTTCCCATCTACCTATGAAGAATTGCTGACATTAAAAGGAGTGGGTCCTTATACTGCAAGTGCTATTGCATCTTTTGCATTTAATTTACCTCATGCGGTTGTGGATGGTAATGTTTATAGGGTTTTGGCGAGATTTTATGGTATTGATACGCCCATTGATTCCAAAGAAGGTATGTTACAATTTAACCAGGTAGCTTTTGATAATTTATCCCAACAATTTCCTGGAAAGTACAATCAAGCATTAATGGATTTTGGAGCAACTGTATGCAAGCCGGCATTACCTATTTGCAACAAATGTGTACTTCAAAAAAAATGTATTGCCTTTTCTTTGAACAAAGTAAATCTGTTGCCAGTTAAAATAAAATCTATTCAAAAAAAGAAAAGGAATTTTGATTTTTATTGTTTTGAATTTGAAGGTAGTTGGTTGATTCAGAAAAGAACAGCAAAAGATATTTGGCAGGATTTATATCAGTTTTACTTGGTGGAACAAGACGCTTTTAAGCCTTTAGACCAAGCATCTATAATAAGTTTACTCAATCATCAGCTAGCTATTCCTAGTGCTGCTATTCATTTGGCTAAAATCAGGGTATTTTCTCCTTATAAGCAGCAATTAACGCACCAAACCATTCAAGCCAGGTTTATAGTAGTGCCCTTGAAAAAAATTCCTTCAGTTTTAGCAAAGTCCAATTGGGTAAAACTTAAACAGTTGCAAAAATTAGCCTTCCCAAAATTACTCAATGAGTTCTTGCAATCTGATTTTCAAAAAATATAGTAACTTTCAGGTATAAATTTACGCTCCATTGGACTACCACTCGGGACTTTTATCTATTCAGTCTACCAATTATTTTGATCTCGCTAAATTACAAAGCGACACTGGCTTGTTGTTCTTAATGTTAGTATTATTGTTTTTATCCTTTGTGATTGCAGGATCGGAAGTGGCTTTCTTTTCACTTTCTTACAAAGACTTACAAGTATTAAAATCAAAAAAACACGCACCTTTAAAAAGAATTGTGCAATTATTAGAAGATCCTAAAAAGCTATTAACTTCTATGTTAATAGCAAATAGCTTTATTAATATTTGTATTATTTTAATAGCAAATATTTTAATTGATCATGCTTTTATTTTTGATCAAATACCCATTCCTGGTTTTGAATTTATCATTAAAGTAATTGCAGTTACTTTAATGTTGTTATTTTTTGGAGAAGTTATGCCAAAAGTGATGGCCACTCAAAATAATATTCGATTTGCTCAAGACTTTGGGTTGGTCATACAAGTAGTTTACTTTTTATTTGCTAAACCTAGTGCTTGGATGGTGAAATACACTAACATTATTGAAAATAAGTTATCCAATAAAAATCTAGGAAGTAGTTATAGTATTGAAGAATTGGATCATGCTATTGAATTAACTACCTCTCCTAATCAACAAGAGAATGAAAAAAAGATTTTAAAAGGGATAGTGAAGTTTGGTAATATTACTGTGAAGCAGATTATGAAAACTCGCTTGGATGTGTATGGTGTAGACGAAATTATTTCTTTCCAAGATTTATTGAATAATATCAAAGAGTATAACTATAGTAGATTCCCGGTTTTCAAAGAAGATTTAGATTCTATTGTTGGTATGATTCATACTAAGGATGTGCTCCCTCATTTACAAAAAGAAGGAAGCTTTGATTGGCATAGTTTAATAAGACCTGCTTTTTTTGTACACGAGCAAAAAATGATTGAAGACTTATTAAAAGAGTTTCAAACCAAGAGAATACATTTTGCAGTTGTGGTAGATGAATTTGGCGGCACAAGTGGTATTATTACATTAGAAGATATTTTAGAAGAAATTGTTGGAGATATTAAAGATGAATTTGACGAAGAAGAATCCACCATTAAAAAAATTGATCCTTATCATTATATTATAGAAGGTAAGACGGCAATCATTGATTTGTGTAATTATTTGGATTTGCCAACAGCATTTTTTGATGAAGTAAAAGGTGAGAGCGATACTGTAGCTGGTTTGTTCTTAGAATTAGCTGGAGCTTTTCCTGTATTGCAGCAACTTGTGAAATATAAACAGTTTAGTTTTACGGTTTTGGAAATTCAAAAAAACAGAATTCATAAACTACAATTAATTATTGCACCTACAAATAATAGCAGCACTGATGCGATTGTATAATTATTTCTTCTTTATATTACTTATTGGGTTTGCTTCTTGTAATCAACCTTATTCCATTAAGCCTAGTGGCTATCAAAAAATTTCATTTCCTGCAAAACAATACCAATCATTTAACATAGCTGGTTATCCCTACACTTTTGATTATCCTACCTATGCAGTAGTTGAACAACAAGTAAGTTATTTAGGGAAAGATAAATCTAAAGATGCCTGGTTGAATATCCGATATCCTCAATTTGGGGCTACTTTATATATAAGTTATAACTCAATCAATGAAAAAGTCAAATTGGATACTTTAGTAAGAGATGCTTATGTTTTTGCAAACAATCATAACAATAAAGCTAATTTTATAGAGGACTCTGCTTATGAAGTGAATAAGCAGGTTAAAGGAGTTTTCTTTCATATTGGAGGAGATGTAGCTACTTGTTATCAGTTTTTTGCTACCGATTCAACAAATCATTTTTTGAGGGCAGCCTTGTATTTTGAAACTACACCCAATGAAGATTCTTTAGCGCCCATTAATCAGTATCTATTTAAAGATATGCAACAGATGGTACGCAGTTTGAGATGGAAATAAAACTATCTTTACCCTACAATTAAGTATATGATTATTATAGACCATGTTTTAGTAAGTGATCAAGTAGTAGAAGAGCAATTTGTATGTGATTTATCAAAATGCAAGGGCGGATGTTGTGAAGATGGGGATGCTGGAGCACCACTTGAAAACAAAGAAAAAGAGTACGTTAAAGACTTTTTTGAGATTGTTAAGCCATATATGACTAAAGAAGGTATAAAAGAGATTAAACAAGTTGGCCCTTATTTATATGATAGAGAATTTGGTTGGGTTACACCTACAATTAACGGTCAGATCTGTGCTTATGGGTATAAGGACAAAGAAGGTATTATTAAATGTGCTTTTGAACAGGCCTATAATGATGGCAAGATTCCTTGGAAAAAGCCCATTAGTTGTCATTTATTCCCCATAAAATTATCTAAAAGCAAGTCTGATCCAGGCATTGAGTATATGAATTATGAGCCAAGAGAGGATTTATGCAAAGCTGCCTGCACTTTAGGTAAGAAATTGAAAGTGCCGGCCTATCAATTTTTAAAAGAGTCCATTATTAGAAAATATGGAGAAACTTTCTATGAAACCTTAGATGCCACTGCACAACATTTGAAAGAGAAAAATAAGTAGTTTTGTAGCAATGGAGAGTATTTACGCAGCATCATTTGAGTCAAAAAGTAGCGCCAAAGCGGTAGATCTAGATCATAGAAAAAAGATCAATACCAATATTGGCAAATACAATGCTGTTGTTCCAAAAGGAAAGATCCAATTTACCGATTTACATAGGGTAAGAGAATTAGCTAAAAATAGAAAATGGGAAGCTATAGAACATTTGGACTTACATCTTACTCAGTTTGAAAGTCAAATTACCAAAAGAGGTGCAAAAGTTTTTTGGGCAGAAGATAGTGAACAAGCTTTAAGTTTTATTGGAGAAATATGTAAAGAAAAATCTTGCAAATCGTTAGTGAAAAGTAAGAGTATGGTAACTGAAGAAATTCATTTAAATACTTATTTGGAATCTCTTGGAATTGAAAGTGTGGAAACTGATTTAGGAGAATATATTCAACAGTTAGATGGCGAAGCGCCTTATCATATTGTGACTCCAGCCATGCATAAAAGCAAGGAAGATGTTGCTAAATTGTTTGCAGAGAAATTAGGTACAGATATAAATATGACACCAGAGGAATTAACCTTGGTGGCGAGAAAAAATTTAAGAGAAAAATACACAGCGGCAGAGATTGGTGTGACGGGGGCTAATTTTATTATTTCTGATATTGGTGCCATAGCAGTTACGGAAAATGAGGGTAATGCAAGATTGTCTGCTTCTTGGCCTAAAACACATATCGTAATAGTAGGTATTGAAAAAGTGGTTCCTTCTATCAATGATCTTGGATTGTTTTGGCCATTGTTATCTACTTATGGAACTGGCCAACAAGTAACTGTTTATAATAGTATTATTTCTGGTCCAAGACAAGCGGATGAAACAGATGGTCCAGAAGAAATGTATGTTATTTTATTGGATAATGGCAGAACAGATTTGCTAGCAAATTCAAAAAGTAGAGAAGCATTGTATTGTATTCGTTGTGGAGCATGTTTGAATGCTTGTCCTGTATACAAAAATATTGGTGGCCATGCATATGAAACAACTTATAGTGGCCCTATTGGTAGTGTAATCACCCCTCATTTAAGAGGTATGCACGATTACAAACATTTAAGCTATGCTTCTAGTTTATGTGGAAATTGCACTGAAGTTTGTCCTGTTAAAATCAATTTGCATGAATTGCTTTTAGAAAACAGGAGAGAATCTGTTAATATTGGAGAAAGTAGTTTTGCTGAAAAATTTGCATGGAAAATGTGGAAGCAAGCTTCTTTAAGTAGAACCTTAATGAATCAAGGTACTGCCCCTATAAAAAATTGGGTAATCAATAAAATGTTTAAAGGTTGGTCTGATAAAAGAGCTCCTTTAGAATTTCCAAAGAAAACATTTAATCAACTTTGGAGAGAACAACATAAGCATTAATTACATCGCATCAGCATCTGAAACAGCTTCCACCGGATCTTTTTGTTTTTTCAAACTATTGTTTACCAAGTAAACACCAGTTAATGTACAAACTGTTCCAACTATACTATTCCAACTCATTTCCTCTTTAAGTAATAGAGAGCCTACCCAGATAGCTACGATTGGATTGATATAAGCATAAAGAGAAGCAATGGATGCTTGTAAATTTTTCATACTATAAATGAAAGAGATAAAAGCAAATACTGAACCACCTATCACCATATAGACAATTACTCCCCATGAGATAGAGGGTATTTCTGTGAAAGGAATGTAATTACCAGATATAAATGTAAAAAAGCCCATGGTGATGGCGCTAATAAACATTTGCCATCCTATTGAATAATATGGATTGATATCTATTTTAGTTCTTGAAATAATAATGGAACCTACGCTCCAGGTTAACATAGCAAACATGGAAAGACCAACGCCTAATGCATAATGCCCGCCATGCACTTGTAAGCTGTCCTTGTAAAATATAAAGCCAATTCCTAATAAACCTAAGAACAACCCAAGTAATGTTTGAGGGGTAATGCGAATGGCTTTATAATAAAATCGCTCTATCAACACAACCGATAAGGGATATAATGCTGCAATCAAAGCGGCTAAACCACTTGTTATAAATTGTAAACCATAAGTAGCAATACCATTTGAAGAAACAAACATTAAAAAGGCCATAGGGAGAAGCCATAAAAATTGTTTTTTAGTAGGTAACTTTTCTTTTTTAATAAGTAGAAAAAAAGAAATATATATACTGCCCCCTAAGAACTGTCTTATACTTGCTAGTTCAAAAGCTGGCATATGATTAATGCCCATTTTACTAGCCACCCATGTAGTGCCCCAAACTATACTTGTAACGCTAAGTGCTAGGTATGCCTTTTTTTGAGACATTTATTAATGTTTAAAATGTCTAAGTCCAGTAATCACCATTGCTAAACCATTGTTTACACAATAGTCAATACTGTCCCTATCTCTTACAGAGCCACCAGGTTGAATAAATGAACTAATACCAGCATCATGTGCAATTTTTACACAATCGTCAAAAGGAAAGAAAGCGTCTGAAGCTAGGCTAGCTCCTTTTAAATCAAAATTAAATTGCTTTGCTTTTTCTATAGCATGTCTTAATGCATCCACTCTTGAGGTTTGCCCACAACCTTTGCCCACTAATTGCTTGTTTTTAATTAAGGCTATGGCATTACTCTTTAAATGTTTACATACAATATTTCCAAAAATTAAATCTTCTTTTTCAGTTGCAGTACATGGTCTTGCTCCTGCTTCATTCCAGTCTGCAAAATTGCCCGTATCAATTCCTTGCTCTAAAATTCCGTTAAGTATAGACTTTTGTTGGGTAGATTTAAATTGTACTCCCTCTTTTGTTTGTAATAAGATTCTATTCTTTTTTGCTGATAAAATAGTTATTGCGTCTTGATCAAATGCAGGCGCAATTAAAACCTCAAAAAATATTTCTTGAATTGCCTCAGCTGTTGCTTTGTCAATAGTCCCATTTGTTACTAATACACCACCAAAAGCACTTTCTGGGTCACCCGCTAAAGCAGCTGTCCAACTTTCTAATACTGTATTTCTTTGTGCCACACCGCAAACATTGGTATGCTTAATAATAGCAAAACTTGTTTTTGGTAATTCGGTAATTATAGCAATGGCCGCGTCTACGTCCACTAAATTATTATAGGAAAGTTCTTTGCCATTTAGTTGAGTAAACCAATTGTCTAGATTGCCATAAAAATTAGCAATCTGATGTGGATTCTCGCCATACCTTAAAGTCTTTCCAGCAATTGGGTTAAAATAATTATTGATAGCAATATCATAATGCATTACCACTTCAAATGCCTTAGCAGCAAATGCTTTTCTTTGTTCTAAGTTAGTACTGCCTTTTTGATCTATTAATAATTGATTTAATTTGGCGTAATCTTCTTTTGCAGATAATACTACTAGGTCTCTAAAATTTTTGGCAGCTGCACGTATCATGGAGGGCCCGCCTATATCAATTTTCTCTATAATTAATTTTTCTTCTGTTGTGTTACGTACAGTTTCTTCGAAAGGATATAAATCTACTATTACTAAATCTAATGCTGGAATCTTAAACTGTTCCATCTCTTTTAAATCCTGTTCTTCATATCTTCTGCCTAAAATTCCTCCAAAAACAGAAGGATGCAATGTTTTAACACGACCTCCCAGGATAGAGGGATATCCAGTTACTGTTTCCACTGCTACACAAGGGATACCTAAATCTTCTAAAAATTTTTGGGTGCCACCAGTTGAGTAGATGGTTATATTTAATGCATGTAAGGTTTTTGCTAATGGCTCTAAACCGTCTTTGTAAAAAACCGAGATAAGGGCTGATTGAATCTTTTTTTCCATAAGCAAAGGTACAAGAAGATAGTGTAGTAGGCAAGTAGATAGGGTAGCTGAAATGTGCTAAAATATAGTGGTTGTGGACTTATTGTGAAAATATATTGAACTATCTGCATCATTTTTTGCATAAAGATTTCTATGATTTGCCCCAAATGTACCCTTTGACACCATTGAAGGGGTAGCAATATTAGAATAATTAATGCCTGAAGCAATATATTACTCAGCGGGATCATGACCATATTACTTAGAATAATCCCAGTAGATAGTTGATTAAAATAATAGATTAACAAAGGCAAAGTAGTTATTTGAGTGGCTATAGTGATAGAAAAATTATTCCAACAACTTTGAATAATTGGATTTTTTATTTCAATAAAATTTCGAATACTTGGATGAACTAAATGAATTCCTAATACAGCTGCGTAAGACAATTGCCATCCAATATAATGTATGCTTTGATGATTAAAAAGTAGAACAATTAATATACCACTTGCTATAGAATTCAATATATACTTTTGTAAATTAAAATAATCCCCCATTTTAAGTATACAAAAAAATAAAGCAGCTCTAACTACTGATGGACTTGCGTGTGTAATAAGTGTATATACAATAATGGTAATTATGATAAAAATAAGTTCAAATAGTTGCATCCATTTTTGTTTAGGAAGCCATGAGGTTATACTTAAGAGGTATTTGCCAATAATGTCTAAATGCATTCCACTAATGGCAATTATATGCACTATGCCCAATGCCGTATAAGCTTCTGTAATAGTTGGATCTATATGTGTTTTCTCTCCAATAAGTAATGCTTTGGCAAAATCGTTATTATTAGAGTTGATTAAGAAAAAATCAATTTTTCGTATTATACTTTTTCTTAAAGGTGCTATGTATGGTTCAAATAGATGTAATAATCTAAAGTAACTATCTGCATTTAATTGAATGATACAGGTACCCCAAAATATCAAGCAAAAAATAGCTGCTATACTTTTTATCAATAAAGAAACAGAAGAATGAATAGTTATAACCAATCCAAAGCAACTAAAAACTAAAATGAGTAACAAATTGGTATAGGATAGCTGTATAACTTGGCTAATGCCCATGCCTAAAAACAATAAAATAGTAAGAGCTAAACTAGGGTGCTCGGCTTTTCTATGCATAATGGATTTTTCCATTTTACATAGTATTCTTTATTTAAAATTAAAAATATTCGGTAATTACCTTATTGACCAATTAAAAATACTGCCAACTTTTTGTGTAATGCTGGCTTATCTTTCTTCCATTCGTTTACTGTAGCAGTTTTTATCCATTCATTAGGGCCAGTGATATCCACCCCGATACATATTTTAGTATTCCCATTGCAGGATTGCAAGATTGACTCTAATAGCTGGTCATTTCTATAGGGCGTTTCAATAAATATCTGTGTGCAGGTTCTCGAACGCATATCTTGTTCCAGATGCTGAATTTTTTTCTTTCTTTCAATGGCGTCAATAGGCAAATAGCCATGAAACTGAAATAATTGTCCATTCATTCCACTGGCCATAAGTGCTAATAAAATGGAATTTGGCCCTACATAGGGTTTTACTATTGCTCCCATTTCTTGTGCAATACCTACTAATATTTGTCCTGGATCGGCAATACCTGCACACCCAGCTTCTGAAATAATACCAATATTTTTTCCAGTTTTCAGTAATTCTTTAAATGCACTTATTTGTCCTGCCTCTACTTTATGAATTGAATACCATGTATAGTCTTCAATAACCATTTCTCTCCATAATTTTTTGAAATATCTTCTGGTAGTTTTTTCATTCTCTACAAAAAAAGCATCACACTGTTGAATCCACCCTACAATGTCTGCTGGTATACTATCCCAACCTTCTTCATGCAATAACATGGGTAACAAAAAAACTTTACCTACACTCATTAGTCAATTTCTTTTACTTCTTGTGTATTAATATGTGCTGCAATTAAAGCATAAAATGGTGCAGTCATCCATCCAATAATGGGTATAAGATGTAATATATAAAACATAATTCCATTCCCAATTGGCAAACCCTTGTGCTCGCTTACATAACTAGCTGAAGCAATTCTACTTTGTTGTTCAGTTGCCAATCCATAATCAATCATGGCATAACCAAAGAAGTAAGCTTCCATAAGTATGGTGAAAATGGGTGTGAACCATCCAATCAATGGTAAGGTACAAACCAGTACTATGGGTATTAAGTAAACCGTTTGCCATAGCAAATTGGTTAAACTTAACTGTATGGCTCTAATCACTAATCTTCTATAGGTGGATACATTTAAAACAAACTCTTTTCTTTGCTGAATTGCAGCTACTCTTAAATGTAAATAAGTAAAAAATGGAGAGAATAATACCAAGAAAATAAATTTGAAAATAGCAAAGTAAAAAAGTAATAGGGTAAACCATAGCCAGAAACTTCCCATTGTAATAAAGAAGCCCAGCCAATCACTATTTAAACTATCTACAAATGTTTTTAAACCCGTTTTAAGAATTATCCATTCAATGAAAAAACTAGAAGTTTGTCCAAAATAATCCATACCTATTATAAATAAACATGTATAGATTATACCAGGAATAATCATCCATTTCCACAATTTATTTTGAAGAATAAATTGATGCGCCATATAGTAGGCGCGAATAGATAAAATAAGTTCTTTAAGCATTAGTGTTGCATTTTGGTTCCAAATGCCAAATCTCCAGCATCGCCTAAACCAGGTACAATATAGCTTTTATCATTTAATACATCATCTATGTCGCCACACCAAATTGGTATATTTTTGCCTAATTCTTTTTCAACTAATTCAATACCAGCTTTGCTTGCAATAGCTACTGCTATATGAATTTCTTTAGGTTGTTGTGTTTTCGTAATGGCTTGAATGGTTTGAACCAATGATGCACCAGTTGCCAACATCGGATCAGCAACAATTAAAATACGATTGTTTAAATCAGGACAACTTAAGTATTCTATACTAATTTCAAAATTTCCATCATCATGGTGTTTTCTATAGGCAGAAATAAATGCGTTATCGGCTTTGTCAAAATAATTAAGCATTCCTTGGTGTAAGGGTAAACCAGCTCTTAAAATAGTGGCTAAAACAGGCTGCTCGTTTAATACTTTTGAATCATGTATTCCTAATGGAGTGGTAGTTTTAACTTGTTTACTTGCCATATGCTTACTCATTTCATAAGCAATAACCTCTCCAATACGTTCTATATTTCTTCTAAAACGCATTCTGTCATTTTGAACATGTACGTTTCTTAATTCAGCAATCCAATTGCTTAATAAACTATGCTCTTTGCTTAAATGGTGAACCATGTACTTAATTTTTTTTCAAAACTAAGTTTCTTCGGTCAATTTTAAAATAATTTAAAGCTATCTCCGTCAAATAATCCCTTATCACTTAGTTTTAAATGAGGAATTACGAGTAAAGCCATAAAACTCAAGGTCATAAAAGGGGAGCCTAATGAAGATCCCAAAGATTTTGCCATATTATCAATGGTTGAATAGGCATTTGCTACATTATATGGATCTTCTTTGCTCATTAATCCAGCAACAGGTAGTCCTAAGACTTTCATGTTGCTTTTATTGACACAGCTAATACCCCCTTTTTCTTTGATGACAGCATTGATGGCATTTACAATAGAAGCGTCATCTACCCCAACAGCAATAATATTGTGACTGTCATGTGCAACAGTGGAAGCAATAGCCCCTTCTTGAAATCCAAAATTTTTAATAAAAGCCATTTTAGGAGCTGCTTGAAAATATCTATTGTAGACCACCATTTTTAATATATCCCTATTGGTATCAGAGATAATATTTTCTTCATGTATAGTGGGAGTCTCCCATAAACAATTGGTGATTAATTGCCCATCAATTGCTTCAATTACAGCTATTTTATTTTCTTTCGCTGGATAACTATCAATAGCAACTTGTACATCTTCTATTTTAATTGAATTAGCATCAAATTGATTGATTGTTTTTTCATCAATTGTTTCAATAAAGGAAGTGCCATTTTCTGCAACTATTTGTCCATTTATATAAGTTTGAGCTACTTTAAAATCAATTAAGTCTTCAACAATAATAAAATTTGCAGGATCATTAATTCTTGCCAATCCAGTAGGCAATTTATAATGTATAACTGGATTTACACAAGCCGCTTTTAGAATATTAAAAATATTTAACCCCTTAGCAACGGCTCTTGCACAAAGTTGGTTAATATGACCTAATACCAAACTATCTGGATGTTTATCATCACTACAAAGCATTACGCTATTTGGATGGTCATCAATTAATTCATATAAGGTTTCAAAATTTTTAGCAGCACTTCCTTCCCTAATTAAAATTTTCATTCCATGGCTTAGCTTGTCTACTGCTTCTTCTATGGTAAAACATTCGTGATCGGTACTAATGCCTGCTTCAATATATGATTTAGCATCTTCGCCCATTAAACCTGGAGCATGGCCGTCCACAGGCTTACCTGCTGTATGTGCTGCTTTAATTTTTTTTAAAACTTCTTCGTCTTTAAAAAGTACTCCAGGGAAATTCATCATTTCACTTAAGTAGTAAATATCTTTATTAGCCAACAATTCAGCTACTTGATCACTATTTATTGTAGCACCTGCTGTTTCAAAACTTGTTGCAGGAACACAGCTTGGCGCTCCAAAGAAAAAATGAAAAGGTACTTTCTTGCCGTTATCGATCATATAGTGAACCCCTTCAACACCACAAACATTGGCAATTTCGTGAGGATCGCTAATAGTGCCAATGGTACCATGTAGTACTGCTAATTTGGCGAAGGCACTTGGTATGAGCATACTGCTTTCAATATGTACATGACTATCTATAAAACCGGGAAGAATATATTTATTAGGTGCTTCTTTTATAGGTTGAATGGAAATAATTATGCCATCTTTTACTTCAATAGCAGCTGGGTAAATTTTCTTCCCAACAATATCAATATATTGTCCTTTTATTTCAAAAGATCTGCTCATGTATTTATCTTATAAATTAAACCAATAATTGAATTTAAAAATAAGCGATCTATTTTTATTCTTAAACATAGGGTCTGTAAAATAACTATCAGTATATACCAAGAAGAAATCACTCATTGGTTTGTATCTATACTGCAATCTGCTATTCACGCTAAAATTATTACTTTGTGTATTGTACTGAATAAAAGTAGTCCAGAATAATTGAGTATTAAAATTGTACTCAATCTTAGGTTGTATTAAAATTAAATTAGTACTACCATAAATACCTGGCAATTCAATTTTATTAAACTGAGATCTTAGTCCAATATTTAAATGGGGTTGTTTGCGAAGATTAAACCCTGCACCAAATCCTTTTACTACTCCATTATAAAATTGTCCAACAGTGAATCCAGCTCCATAAGAAAAAGACTTTCTTAAATCAGAATTATATATCAGATTAACTTGATTAAAGCTATATCTGGCAGCTGGAATGGGCGTTGCGTCTGTAAATTTAGTAGCAAATAATAAATCTGTAGTAGTATTAGAAAGCATTAAGTCTAAAGAACTGGTATTCTTAAACTGATTTTTAGTGGATAATCTTATATTACTTTCATTAAAACTATTATCTGGATTTAGCACTAAATCATTATTTAAGCTAGTTGTTAACTTTCCGATTTTACCTTTTTCAGGTAAAACCTCATAAGATAACATAGTGAACATGGTCTTAAATCCCATTCTAATAGTAGTATCTCTGGCAGCATCATAATTATTAATACGTTGTACAAAACCCATATCGGTATAATAATTCTTTCCTATATTATTCACTAAATTTATAAAGCTCCAATGTTTAGAACTAAGCATATAACCTGTTTCAACATAGGCATCTTCTTTATTAATACCTTCCTTAAAAGATTGGTTATAGTGCGTCCAAGTGCTTATAGTACCTGCGGTATTTGAATATTCAAAATTTAACCCAGCATTTCTACCGTATCTATCAAGTGGATTTTTTTTAGCTGCAATTTCAGAAATAAAATTTTCTCTATTTAAAAAATAGGCTTTAATAGAAGACCTTGCTAATACACGCTTATGAATAGTAAATGCTGAGAAATTCTCAGGCGAGTAATTTCCTTGTCTACCAGTTTGCATATCCATCACTCCAATTCTTGTAGATGGATTGATATTACCAGAAAGTCTAGCACCAAATAAAATAGGTATTCTATTACCGTCTTTATCCAAGCCTATAGT
This sequence comes from uncultured bacterium, assembly GCA_963923775.1. Classification (GTDB taxonomy): domain Bacteria; phylum Bacteroidota; class Bacteroidia; order Chitinophagales; family Chitinophagaceae; genus Sediminibacterium. Next base: position 1,267 of record CAWULX010000009.1, on the reverse strand, counting down.
TCTTGAATAAAATGGTCTGATGGGTGGAATGCCAAAATCTGAAAACAAATCTGAATTTTCTAAAAAGAAAGTTCTTTTTTCGGGTAAGAAAATATTGAAACGAGTAAGATTAGTTACTTGTTGATCAACCTCTACTTGTGAAAAGTCAGGGTTTACAGTAAGATCTAAATTTAAAGAGGAATTCACTGCAACTTTAGCATCAAATCCTGCAGTACCAGTGGTTTGAAAACTTTGTCCATTTTCTTTGTCTTCGTTTCCATTACCAGTTATATATGGCTGAAAAATGATATTACTTGAATTCTTAGGTGGACTTGCTGGAAAATATAATACCCCTGTATAGCCTAAATCATAAGATTTAAAATTAGTTGGCACTTTTGTCCAAGGACTGTATTCATTGTGTTTTGAGTCAATTCTTAAAAAATTAATACCCCAATATTTTTGATTAGGATCAAACCTTAATGACTTTAAGGGGATAGCTACTTCTGCTACCCAATAAGTTCCATAATCTTTAGTGGCAGAAAACCATTTAGTATCCCAGCTCCAACTTGGCTTATCTTGAAAACTATTGTTTAATTGATCTTCTGATTGAACATTTAAAGCACTCACTACAAAGAAAAATCCATTCGTTTTTTGATTCAATGGGTCTAACATAATGCCTACTCCATCACCACCGTCGTGTCCAATATCTCTTTTTAAGCTTTGACTTATAGCAGCCCCACTATCATATACTTTAAAACCAAAATAGATATTTTTATCATCGTAAGTGAATCTTACTTCTGTTTTACTTTGAGGTTCACCAATATCATTTGGATATTTCTTATGAAAATCTTTTGCCATTCCAGCTGCACTCCAAACTGGCTCGTCAAGTATTCCGTCAATTTTTATTGCAGAAGTAGTAGGTTGAATATGTAATTCAAAATGCTTTTGGTATTCGGTAATATTTTGTGCATTTAAAGATGTTCCAATAACCAATAAAAAAAACATCCAATAGTTTCGCAAGCCTTTTATCATAGGTGCAAATATCCGATAACTGCCCCATAAAATTGTCAGTTCTAATGTAAAATGCCTTAATTATTGATAAGTGGCTACTTTAAAAGGTCGGGCCTTCTATTTTTGGTTCTCTCAAGGGATTGTTCCTGTCTCCAAGCATCCACTTTTTTAGGGTCGCCTGTTAATAAAACTGGAGGTACTTCAAGTCCTCTAAATTCGGCTGGTCTTGAATATACTGGAGGCGCTAATAAGTTGTCTTGGAAAGAATCAGTTAATG
>CAWULX010000008.1:0-30773 GCA_963923775.1 uncultured bacterium | reverse complement strand
CACTAAATAGCTTTGCTAAATTTCCCATTTCAAAATACACATCACCTCTATATCTTTTTAATGGATTGTCTTTTTCAAATCCATCGATTAATTTTTTTAGTAATTCTATTTTTTCTAATTCAGAAATAGGATCCAAGCTTGTTTTATCAAAAAGAGATAAATTATCTTGAATAATATCATTACAGAAAGAATGGAAAGTGGAAATATTTACTTTATAGGCACTACTACCAATGAAACTTACCAATCTTTTACGCATGGCAATAGCTCCTGCATCTGTATAAGTAAGACATAAAATATTTTCCGGTGCAGTATCTGTTTCTAATAAAATTTTTCCAATACGAGCACCTAATATTTGTGTTTTTCCAGTTCCTGGTCCAGCAATCACCATTACGGGCCCTTCGATATTGTCAACCGCTTGTTTTTGTGCCGAATTTAAGTTCTCATAAATGGCTTCAAATGCTGCTTGCTGTTCCGCTCTACTAATCATAGGTTAAAATTAACTGCTTTATGCCTAATTCTTACAACAAAAACCATCCTCTATTGTTATAATAGTATGTCTAAAGTTTATACCCTCCATACTTACCAGGAAATGCCCATTAGTATGGATACTGCCTGGGATTTTTTTAGTAGTCCAGCCAATCTTGCCAAAATTACCCCCTCACATATGGGTTTTCATATTATTAGTAAGCACCATGGCGAAAAAATGTATCCTGGGCAGATTATAGAATATACTGTAAAACCCCTTTTAGGGATTCCATTGTATTGGATGACAGAAATTACACACGTACAAGAAGCTGCTTATTTTGTTGATGAACAAAGATTTGGCCCTTATTCTATGTGGCATCACCAGCATCATTTTAAGGCAATTCCGGGGGGAGTAGCTATGGAAGATATCGTCCATTATAAGATTCCTATGGGATTTTTAGGTGATATAGCCAATGCCTTATTTGTAAGAAAACAATTGCAAGGAATCTTTGATTTTAGGTATAAAGCAGTTTTAGATCTTTGGGGTGCTTACAAGCCTTAGCTTTTTTAAGAAAAAGATTTTTTAAAATACTTGGGTTTAATGTTCCTTGTTATGCTAAAAAGCATAAACTTTGTTGTCAATTTATTACTAGCTCCATGGCACATTCAAATGGCGGACATGCACAGAAACTTTCTGTTGCTGGTTTAATCGTAACTCTTGGTATTATCTACGGTGATATTGGTACTTCTCCACTTTACGTATTTAAGTCAATCATCAATAATAAAGTAATTACGGATCAATTAGTGTATGGTGCCATCTCTTGTGTTTTTTGGACTTTGACTTTACAAACCACCTTTAAATATGTGTTTCTTACTTTAAGAGCTGATAATAGAGGGGAGGGCGGTATCTTCTCTCTTTTTGCTTTAATTAGAAGATATGTAAAGTGGATTTATATTCCTGCTATTATTGGAGCTGCCATGTTATTGGCAGATGGTATGATTACTCCACCCATCTCAGTTGCATCTGCTATTGAAGGTTTGGGTGGTGTGAAGGGCTTGGAAAACATTATTGTTCCAGGAAATAATTTAACCATTGGTATTGTGATGGCTATTATCTCTTTGATTTTTTTCTTTCAAAGATTTGGTACCAAGATTGTAGGTTTTGCATTTGGCCCCATTATGCTAGTGTGGTTTTCTATGATTATGTTATTGGGTGTTTCGCAAATTATTGGACACATGGCTATTTTAAAATCTATTAATCCATATTATGCCATTGATTTATTAGTGAACTACCCAAAAGGCTTTTGGTTATTGGGTGCAGTCTTTTTATGTACTACTGGTGCTGAGGCTTTATATAGTGATTTAGGTCATTGTGGTCGTCAAAATATTCAAGTGAGTTGGATGTTTGTGAAATTGGCCTTGGTATTAAACTATATGGGTCAGGGTGCTTGGTTATTGCAACATGTAGGTACGTCTATAGATGGTTTAAATCCCTTTTATGAAATTATGCCGCATTGGTTCTTATTAATTGGAATTGGTGTAGCTACTATTGCAGCAATTATTGCTAGCCAGGCATTAATCAGCGGGTCTTTTACTTTGATCAATGAAGCCATCAGTTTGAATTTCTGGCCAAGAGTGACTGTTAAATTCCCTACAGATCAAAAAGGACAAATTTATATTCCTTCATTGAACTTTTTATTATGGATTGGTTGTATCACTATGTGTTTATTCTTTAGAAAGAGTGAACATATGGAAGCAGCTTATGGTTTCTCTATTATCATTACCATGATCTCAACCACTATCTTAATGAATTTCTATTTGTTGAATGTTAGAAGATGGGGTCATTTACCTGTAGCTATTATTATTGCTATTTTTAGTGTAGTAGAAATCTCTTTCTTTGTTGCCAATGTAGTTAAGATAAAAGAAAGTTATATCACATTTGTATTTTCTTTAAGTATGATTTTTGTGATGATGATTTGGCATAGAGCAAGAAAAATCACCAATAGATATTTGGACTTTGTTAAATTAAAAGATTATTTACAACAGTTAACAGACTTAAGTGCAGATAAAGATGTGCCTAAATATGCTACTCATTTAGTATACTTAACTAAGGCGAATAATCATAGAGAAATTGAGCACCGCATTATGGATTCTATATTAAATCGTAAGCCAAAGCGTGCCGATATTTATTGGTTTATTCATATTGACAGAACTGATTCGCCTTATGGTATGGAATACAGTATTAGTGAATTAGTAGACGATAAAGTAATGCGTGTGGACTTTAAGATTGGTTTTAGAATTCAACCAAGAATTAATATTTGCTTTAAGAAAGTAATGCAAGAATTAAATGAGTGTCAAGAATTAGGTATCTACAGTAAGTATGAGTCTTTAAAGAGTAAAGACTTCCACGCTGATATTACTTATGTTATTATTGAAAGCTTCTTCTCTATTGAAAATGAATTGTCTTTTAGAGAAGACTTTATTATGGATGCATACTTTAATATCAAGCAATTGGCGCAAAGCGATCAGAAAGCTTTTGGATTGGATAATGACATGACTGTTGTAGAGCATGTGCCACTAATTATCAAAGCCAATCAAAATTTGAACCTGAAGCGCGTTTTTGAATAATACTATTGGATTGGTATGTATTCGCTAATTTGATTTTGTAATCCAATAGCAATCAACCAATATTGATTTCCTGATTTCTTTTGAATGCCTAAGGCATTTAAGTTGACCATCTTACTATCTGCAGCAAGCATACTGGCAACACTGTATTCCCCCTCTTCTTTTTGAATAATTGCAAAAGATTTTACCAAAGCATTCTTGGGCATATTAATCTGAAAACTAGTAGTTGATTTCTTTTCAATGCTTGGCGCTACCATGGTATATTGTGGCACTAATGATGGTAGTAGTGCAGGGTTTTTATAATAATGTTTTTGTAAACTATCGTTCCATCCATTAGGATTGCTCTTAAAACTATTGCTACTAAAATAAACACTACCTCCAGTATTTGGCAAGGACCTTAGTTTATTAATTTGGTATGGTATTTCGTTGGGATTTCTCCAAGTAGCATTGGTACCAGCTCTGTAAATACCATGCCCTATATACAATGCTCTTCCATAACTATGATCATTCCACCATTGCACTAATTCATCATAGTCTGCTAATGCATGTCCATGTTCCCAATACAATTGAGGTGTAACATAATCTATCCAGCCCTTTTCTAACCATAACAAAATATCTGCATACAAATCGTCATAGTTGGTTTGCCCTGCTTTGGTATCACTTCCTCTTGGATCTTTTGATTTATTTCTCCATACACCAAATGGACTAATGCCAAATTGTACACCTGGCTTAATACTTCTTATGGTTGCATTTAATTGTTTAATAATAGTGTCGCAATTACTTCTTCTCCATGTTTCTTTATCTAAGCCCCTTGCATATTTTACATAAGTAGATTGATCAGGAAAATCTTTATTAGGAACTCTATAAGGATAGAAATAATCATCCATGTGAATAGCGTCCACATCGTATCTCTTTAATATATCTGCTACTACTTGATTCGTGTGCTTCCACACTTCAGGTAAACCTGGGTTAAAATATTTTTTTCCTTCAAAATCGATAAACCAATCTGGATGCATTTTGGATAAATGACTTGGCGCTACACTGGATTTATTGATATTGAAAACTGCTCTATATGGGTTAATCCATGCATGAAATTCCATTCCTCTTTTATGCGTTTCTTCGATCATAAAATGCAATGGATCATAAAAAGGAATGGGTCCTTGTCCTTGCTTTCCCATTAAATATTCACTCCAAGGCTCTAATTCGGAAGGATACATTGCATCTCCTGCAGGTCTAATTTGCATAATAATGGCGTTCATCCCATTTTGCTGATGCCTGTCTAGTAAGGCCAAAAATTCTTCTTTTTGTGCTTCGTTGCTTAAACCTCTTTTACTTGGGAAGTCAATATTTTCTACTGTAGCAATCCAAACCCCTCTAAATTCAAAAACATTTTTATCTGTTTTATTGGGTTGTGCTTTAATAGATATAAAAAAACCTACACAAAGCAGGCTAAATAAAACTTTTTGAAACATGTTTGATTTTATTTTGAATCTTCACGCAATTGATCCAATAGTTGATTCATTGTGATAGCTTCTTTTTCACTGATGCTTTTCATTAAGGAATCTAAATGATGATTGAGTTGATCTAATTTTTCTAATATAGCAAATCCTTTTTTAGAAATAACTACATCTACTAATCTTTTATCTGTTGGACAGGTGTTTTTTTCTACTAATTCTTTGGCTACTAATCTATCCACAATTCTGCTAGTATCACTCATTTTATCCAACATACGTGCTCTAATTTGCAAAGTGCTTAATGGTTTTTCGGCACCTCTTAAAATTCTTAAAATATTGTATTGCTGTTGAGTGATATCTTCCTGAGATAGGATAGTAGAAATTTTTTCGTTTAACCAATTAGCCGTATACATGATATTGATACCTAGCTTTTGGTATTCGTTTCTAAAATTGGTTTGTTGTATGTCTTGTTCTATTCCCATTTTATTTACGAGGCATCAATTTTTGATAAATGGGCAGGCTTAATAAAACTCCTGCTGCATCTGCTAACATATCCGATACTTCAAATCCACGAGTTGGAACAAAATACTTCTGATAAAATTCCATTCCAATACCATAAGTAATACATATTATCATTGTAAGGGCTCTTGCTCTTGTGGTTTTTACAAAACTATTATCTAATTGATCAAAATGAAATAGTGCTGCAAACATCAAAGATCCAAATAAAATAATATGTATGATTTTATCTTGTCCCCAATAGTTTACATTGGGTAGATTACTTCCAGGTATACTTAACAAGTAAAAAATAATTAAGATTTCGGCAATGAGCCAAAGACTACTTAATTTTTTCATTTGTTTGGTTTAGTGAACCAATTGTGCGTATGCTTCGCTTGTTAATAAAGCTTCCACATCTGCCGGATTATTTACTGTTACTTTAACCATCCATCCAGCTCCATAAGGATCTGTATTCACTAGTTCTGGTTGAGCCGCTAATGCTGGATTTACTTCTGCAACAGTACCTGCAACAGGAATAAATAAATCACTTACTGTTTTCACTGCTTCTACTGTACCAAATACAGCTTCTGCAGATAAACTTGATCCCACTGTATTGATATCTATGTATACGATGTCGCCTAATTCTGATTGAGCGAAATCAGTAATACCAATGGTTGCGGTATTACCTTCTAATTTAATCCACTCATGATCTTTTGTGTAACGTAACTCAGCTGGGAATTGCATATGCTATTTTTTAATTGTTGCAAAGATTGGTAAAATTCACTAAAAAAACAATCTGCTAGAACTGATTGTTATCAAAATAAAGCAAAATATGGTCTTTCAAAAAGGCTTCCTGCTCTATCATGTTCATAATAGGCAGATTTTTAAGCTGTTTGAAATGGGGCCAACCGTCTTGGTCCTTCCCCTCCACTAGGTAATATCCGCTACTTGATAGGATAGTGCAAATAGCCACATGCATTAAGTCTTGCTTTTGCTCCTTGCTAATTTTTTCTTGAGATAAGCCTATTTCTTGTAAGCCAATTAAAAATAAGATAGCTTCTACATCTGGCTTTTTGCCAAATCTGTCCATCAACTTTCTTTCCAAATCCCACCATCGTGTCTGAAAATCATCTGCAATGCTTGTCATACCCTTTTTTGCTTATTATTTGGCAAAGGTAGGGTATATCTAAGCGTTGTAAAATGGTTTGATTATCTTTGCCGAAATATTTTTATCATGTTACAGGTTAGTTATTTGCGTGAAAACACCGATTTAGCCAAAGAAAGATTGGGGGTAAAGCATTTCCCTCAGCCAGGCTTGGTAGATACGGTGATTGCTTTAGACGATGAGAGAAAGGCTTTACAAGCTGGTTTTGATGATTTGCAGTCTAAGGTAAACGCAGCTTCCAAAGAAATTGGGGGTTTAATGGCTAAAGGAGAGAAAGATAAGGCGGAAGCACTTAAACAAGAGGTTGCAGGATGGAAAACACAATTAGATCCTTTAAAAACCAAAATGGCAGAAGTAGAGGCTAGCTTACAACAAACTATTGTACAGCTTCCAAATTTACCTCATCCATTAGTGCCAAAAGGTAAAACTCCAGAAGAAAATGAAATAGTGAGAACGGGTGGAGTAGTTCCAAAATTGACTGAGGGTGCTAAAGCACATTGGGATTTAATCAAAGAATATAATTTAGTTGATTTCGAAACGGGTGCAAAAATTACAGGAAGTGGCTTCCCTTTATATATTGGCAAAGGCGCTAAATTCCAAAGAGCTTTGGTTCAATATTTTTTAGATTTTAATACTGCTGCTGGTTACACAGAATATTTACCTCCTTTTATGGTGAATGCCGCTTCTGCTTTTGCTACTGGTCAATTACCTGATAAAGAAGGTCAAATGTATCATGCTACTGAAGATGATTTTTATTTGATTCCTACTGCTGAAGTTCCTGTTACCAATGTATTTCGTGATACCATATTAAAAGAAACAGATTTACCGGTGATGATGACTGCTTACTCTCCTTGTTTTAGAAGAGAGGCTGGAAGTTTTGGTAAAGAAGTAAGAGGATTGAATAGAGTACATCAGTTTGAAAAAGTAGAGATCATTCAAATTGTTCATCCTGATAAAAGCGAAACTGTTTTAGACGAAATGGTTGCGCATGTTGAAAAACTTTTAGTGAGCCTTGGTTTGCCTTATAGAATTTTAAGATTATGTGGTGGAGATATGGGATTTGCTTCTGCAATTACCTATGATTTTGAAGTATATAGTGCTGCTCAGGAAAAGTGGTTGGAAGTAAGTAGTGTATCTAATTTCATGAATTACCAAACCTATAGAATGAAATGTAGATTTAAAGATGCTAATGGAAAAATTCATTTCACACATTCTTTAAATGGTAGTTCATTAGCGTTGCCAAGAATTTTTGCAGCTATTGTAGAAAACTATCAAACGGTTGATGGCATTGCTTTACCAGAAGTGTTGAAGCCTTATTTTGGTGGACAAGATTTAATTTAAAGATCGCTCAATTTAATACCAATAGCAATCGGTGCCATGTTCAAAATGGTTTGATTATCGTCAAACAAATTGGTGTGACTATATGATCCATAAAGGGTAAAGTTTCCAAAACCTAATTCGCCAATAGTAGCTACTCTCCAATTATTTAAATTAAAATTACCTTCGTATTTTTCTTTACCTCTTTCTGTACTAATTTGTTTGTTTCTAGCTTTTAATAAATAACCAGCAGACATTCCAATGCTTGCATGTAATGGCTTGTTGGCGCCAGGAGTTAAATTGAAATTAAGCTTAAGGGGTACAGTTAAGTATTTGACAAATAATTTATTCTTACTAAACTGTACATCATCGTATTTTATTTTACCCACTATATCATCTCTGAAACTAATATTTTTTTCAAATCTGAAATTAAACATTTCAAAACCCACACCATATTGAAGACTAGCAAAATTTTTAATTAGTTTGACCCTTTGTTGTACAAACCAAAGATTTACATTGCTTGATTTTAGATGATTTAATGTCAAACTATTGGAATTCATATAGGGCGCTGTATTGCCTATTGGGGGATAGATAGCCGTATATAGCAACATGGGCGTTTTATCTATATAATTAGTAAAGCCAAAATCCCAATCAAAATAACTAATTCTATTATCGGTATTATTGAATTTTTTAATTTTTGGATAACTGATTTCTCTTTTTATTCTTGGTGTATAATGGCCTTGAGTAAGGCTATCTTTAATTGGTTTTACTATTACTAAATTTCCCACTCTTATAGTGTCTTGTGCATTGCTAGAAGAAAGTAGTGCAAGTGCAAAGATGAATAGTAAATATTTTTTCATTTTGACTAACTAATTAGCAAATTAGAATTTTCCAAAACGAATACCCAAAGCAAATGGGTAGTTAAATTGTTTTGATAATTTACTATCATACAAATTTGTCAAACTAACTGAAGTATATAATTTGATATTACCAATACCCAATTCTCCAATACCCGCCACTTGAAAATCGTTTAGGTTAAAGTTGCCATTGTATTTTTGTTTTTTAGTATCTATTTGCTTGTTTTTTGAATTCATCAAATAACCTACACTAATACCTCCTGCGATATTGAAACCTTTTTTAGGAACGCTATAGTTTAATAATACAGGAACTGTTAGATAGCTTGTGTATAATTTATCTTTCTTAAATGTTTTACTGTCTAAATACACATAAGATGCGCCAGTATTTCTGAAACTTATGGGCTGTTCAAATCTGAAATTATACATATTGATACTTAATCCATACTTTATATTCCAGTTTTCTTTTAACGCATATTTTTGTTGAACAATCCATACATTTACATTGCTTGATTTACCATTGTTTAATTGAAAACTTTTTGCAGTTAATGCTGGACCAACAGCTGGCTTGGTGAATTGAGGATCCCATTTATAATTTGTTGCATCTAAATAATTAGCAAAACCTAGGTCAAGTGTAAACCATTTAGTATTCACTTCTTTTTTTCTAGTTTTAATTCTCTCAATTTTGATTTGTGTATTTTTAAAATCGCCTCTTTCAATCATTGTTTGCCAATCTTTTCTAGCACTATGATCTTGTGATTTGATAATTAAAAAGCTACCAATTTTTAATGTGTCTTGATTCATAGATACCAACGTGTCTTTTTGAGCCAACAAATTGCTTGTTATTAAAATCCCCAATATTGGTAAAATGATTTTTTTCATAGTATCTGATTATTTATTTTTTTCTATTTTGTTTCTTCTAAAAATGGCTCCAAGTCTTCTAGTGATGCCTCTAAACTTGTCACCATCTAATTCAATATTACTAATATATATAACACGATCATTATCGTCGGTATTAATTTCCTCAAAACTTTCTTTTTCTACTCTTGATTCAGTTGCTAAACTACTACTATTTGCAGTGCTGATAGCGCTGTTGGGGGTATTTTCTGTAACAGTTTCTTTATTTTCTATTGCTACAGCTTCTGTTACAATAAGAGACGGCTCATTGTATATAGTTTGAGTACTTGCTACTTGGGTATTTTCTAATAAAGTTGGTTGACTTGTTGTTGTGACAATCTTATTGTCAACCATCTTTTGCATGTTTACCCCTTTTGATGAAATGATTGGGCTTGTTTTTGCAATTATTACTTGCTCTTTTTGAGTAAGTACTGGTTCTTTTATAAATATTTTTACGCCTATTACTACACCTAAACTGATTGCGGCAATTGAGCCTACAGTCCAATATAATTTATTTAAATCAATCAGTTGGCCTCCACTTGTACTGTTTTTATACAATGATTTTTTAAAAGCTGGTTCTAAACTTGCATTCATCTCCTCAAATCTATATAAACTAGATTTATCTGGGTATTCAATGAACGCTGCATTTAATTGTACTGCTTGCAATGCTTTTAATTCAGTTGTATATGTTGGATTGGATATAAGAAATGCCTCTACTGCTGCTCTTTCTGAAGCAGTTAATTCATTGTCGACATATAACAATAAATAATTTTCGTAGTTATCTTGATTCAATTCCATTTAAGCACTTGCTTTTTGTAAATGAATTAATTTGTCTTTTAAAATAAGTCTTGCCCTATGCAAATACACTTTTACCTGACTTTCGCTTAAATTCATTATTTCTCCTATTTCTTGATAATTATATCCTTCGTAATCTTTTAAGAGAATTAAACTTTTTTGTGTTGGGTTTAATTCGTTAATAGCTTTTAAAATAGTTTGCTTTAGTGCGTGCTGAGGTTGATACACTGGATCCAATGAATTAGTTTCATAGATATCTGTGATACTATGCTTTTTTACTTTACGAATATGATCTATCATTTGGTGATAGGCTACCGTAAATAAATAAGATTTTACTTTTAAAGGATCAACTGTAGCACGATTTACCCAAAGCTTTTCAAAAGCAGTTTGTACAATATCTCTTGCATCTTCTTCATGATGGATGTTTTTGACAATAAATCGGTAGACGCCATCTGCGTATAAGTCTACTGCATTATTGTAAGCGATATCCGTCATGCTTTGATTTTAGGATGTTTGTCTATAGAACGATTCCAGCTACAATATGTTACAGTGAACTAGTAATTAATTACCTGTTCTTGGATATTTTGTGGAAGTTCACGCCATTCGTACTGCTGATTTCTCAATTGTGGTTCAAATCCAGCTTCTTTAATAGCTTCTTGGATGGTTTTATAGGTAAATCTATGAGGTGCACCTGCTGCACTAACCACATTCTCTTCTAACATAATACTACCAAAATCATTGGCCCCTGCTTCCAAACATACCTGTGCGGTGGCTTTCCCTACTGTTAACCAGCTTGCCTGAATATTCTTAATATTTGGCAACATGATTCTACTAATAGCGATCATTCTGATATATTCTTCCGTAGTGGTTAAGTTATGTACCCCTCTTATCTTAGTTAATAAAGTATCTACATCTTGGAAAGTCCAAGGGATGAATGCTAAAAAGCCTTTTGCGTCTTTTGGTTTTCTGTCTTGCGTCTCTCTTATTTTTACTAAGTGTATAAATCTTTCTTCCAAAGTTTCTACATGACCAAACATCATGGTTGCACTTGTTGTAATATGCAATTGATGTGCTGCGGCCATTACTTCTAACCATTCTTCCGCACCGCATTTTCCATTAGATACCAATCTTCTTACTCTATCTACTAAAATCTCTGCACCCGCACCAGGTAAGGAATCCATACCCGCTTCTTTTAATGTTTTTAAAACATGGGTATGGGTATGCCCACCTAATTTGGCGATATGCGCAATTTCTGGGGGTCCTAATGTGTGCAATTTAATAGTAGGAAATTCAGACTTGATTTGTCTAAATAAATTCGCATAAAATTCTAAACCTAATTCTGGATGGTGTCCACCTTGTAACAATAATTGATCGCCTCCCCATTCTATGGTTTCTTTAATTTTTTTGCGATAGGTATCCATGTCTGTGATATAAGATTCTGGATGTCCTGGAATTCTGTAAAAATTACAAAATTTACAATTCGCTATACAAACATTGGTCGTATTTAAATTTCTATCAATTTGCCAAGTTACTTTGCCATGAGGTACTTGCTTTTTTCGTAATTCATTTGCTATATAAGTTAATTCTGCTAGGGGAGCATGTTCAAATAAAAACATCCCTTCTTCCTTGGTAAGATATTCGAAATTTAATGCTCTTTGATAAAGTGTTTCCAACTGCATGGTCAAATAATTAGACTGCAAAGTTAATATATCTAGTATACAATGATTTGACTAATTTTGCTCTTCTATGATACAATTTGATCGTTTTTCATTAGACAATGGTTTGAAGGTCTTGGTACATCAAGACACTAGTACCCCCATGGCAGTGGTAAATGTTTTATATAACGTAGGATCTAAGGATGAAAACCCCCACAAAACAGGCTTCGCTCACTTATTTGAACATTTGATGTTTGGAGGTAGTGTAAATATTCCAGATTATGACGAACCCTTACAAAGAGCAGGAGGAGAAAACAATGCATATACCACCAATGATTTAACCAATTATTATTGCCAATTGCCTGCAGAGAATATTGAAACCGCTTTTTGGTTAGAAAGTGATAGAATGCTCTCTTTGGCTTTTAGCGAAAAAAGTTTAGAAGTACAACGCAAAGTGGTATGCGAAGAATTTAAAGAACATTATATCAATAAGCCTTATGGCGATGCATGGCATAAAATGCGCAACTTGGCTTATACTAAACATCCTTATCAGTGGATGACCATTGGTGCTTCACTGGAACATGTGGAGCAAGCAACCATGCAAGAAGTAAAAGATTTTTTCTTTCAATTTTACAGACCCAATAATGCTATTTTAGTTGTTACAGGTAATGTAACTACTGAACAAGTTAAAACATTAGCAGAAAAATGGTTTGGACCCATTGAAGCAGGTAAGCCTTATCATCGAAATTTACCAGTAGAGCCCATCCAAGAAAAAAACAGATCACTAGATGTACGTGCTGATGTGCCTATGGATATGTTAATGATGACCTGGCATATGGGAGGAAGATTTGACACTAGTTATCATGCAACAGATTTAATTACAGAAGTATTGGGTGGAGGAGCAAGTGCAAGATTGTATGAAGAGTTGATTAAGAAAAAACAAATTTTCTCTAGTATAGATTGTTATCATTTTGGTACTATCGATCCAGGCTTATTGGTGATTGAAGGAAAATTGGTAAAAGGCATAAGTATGTCTGTTGCAGAGAAAGCAGTATTGGATGAAGTGCATAAATTAACCAATAACCTTTTAGACGAAAAAGAAGTGCAGAAAGTAATTAACAAAACAGAGAGTATTATTTGTTTTGAAGATATGAGTATCATGAACAGAGCGCATAGTTTAGCATTCTATGAATTATTAGGAGATGCTAGTTTAATGAATACAGAATTATCAAAGTATCAGGCTATCACACCTGCGACTATTCAAAGTACTGCTCAGGCAATTTTTACAGAGCAAAATAGAAACACTATATACTATTACAGCAAATCATAAATCATGGCATTAAATAGAAATAAGGCACCCTTTATAAAAGATGCTGTTGACTTTGATATACGTTTAAAACCTTATCAGCAGTATGTTTTAGATAATAAGGTTGAAGTGTATGCTTTTGAAGGTGGTTCTCAAGAAGTGATGATGATAGACTTAGTTTTTTATGCAGGTAATTGTTATGAGCAAAAAAATTGGGTAGCAGCCGCCACTAATTTTTTATTAAAAAACGGCACTTCTACTAAATCCGCTTTTGAGATTAATGAAGCTTTTGAATTTTACGGGGCTTATTTAAATAGGAGCTGTTATAATGAAACATCTACTATTTCTTTGCATTGCCTAAGTAAGCATTTTGAAAAAGTTATTCCAACTGTAAGTGAATTAATCACTGATGCGCAATTTCCAGAAAATGAATTAGAGATCTATCAAAAAAATCAAATTCAAAGATTAACATTGAATTTGAAAAAGGGAGATTTTATTGCTAATAGATTAATTGATGAATATTTATTTGGCATTAACCATCCATATGGTAAATATTCTACCGAAAAAGATTTTAATTTGTTGACAAGAGAAGATTTGGTTAATTTTTATAATCAATTTTATAAAAATGGAAAGTTGGTTATTTTCATGGCAGGTAAATTTCCTAATACTACCATTGATTTATTGAATAAATATATTGGAAGTCTTCCTTTAAATGTTACAACTATCCCAGATTTTAATCATCCAATTATTGCTGCTCAAGAAAAAAAGTACAGCGTGGTGAATGATGCAAGTTCTGTTCAGGGATCTATAAGAATTGCTAGACATTTCCCCAATAGGCATCACCCTGATTTTGCGAGTGCGCAAATTTTGAATAATATTTTTGGTGGATTTTTTGGATCTAGGTTAATGAGTAATATTAGAGAAGACAAGGGTTATACTTATGGCATTCATAGTTATTTGCAAAACCATATGCAGGAATGCGCATGGATGATTAGCACCGATGCTGGAAAAGATGTTTGTAGAGCCACCATTGATGAAGTGTATAAAGAGATGAATATTTTAAGAGAAGAATTAGTGGAGAAAGATGAATTGGATTTGGTAAAGAATTATATGTTAGGTTCTTTATTAGGTGACTTGGACGGTCCCTTCCAGATTATTGGTAGATGGAAGACCTATATATTAAATGGGTTAACGGAAGAATATTTCTACAATACCATTCGAACAGTAAGATCTATAGAGCCTAAAGCTCTTCAAGATTTGGCCAATAAGTACCTAAAAGAGGAGGATTTTTACGAGTTGGTGGTTTACTAGAAAAATATTTTTAAAATATTTTAAATCCTAACATATTGTAATTCAATATTTTAGGATTTTTTATTTTATAGAACTATAAAAAACTTGGTACTATGTGATGCATAGTACCTTATATCTCCTTAGCTTTGTGGTATAAATTCAAATTATGGATATTCAAAACACACAAAGTCAGATGCGCAAGGGCGTTTTGGAGTTTTGCATATTGTCCATCATTCAACAAGGCGAGGTTTATCCAAGTGATATTGTTGAGCAAATGAAAGCGGCCAATCTGCATATTCTAGAAGGTACTTTGTATCCTTTGTTAACGCGATTAAAAAATGCGGGCTTATTAAATTATCGTTGGGTAGAAAGTGTGAGTGGTCCGCCAAGAAAATATTTTGTAATGACCGAAGAAGGAGAAAAAGCTTATAAGGTATTACATACTACATGGTCTGAAATGGCAAGTTCTGTAGAGGCCATTATCGCACCTAAAGAAAACCCCATTGTTAACGAAGCAAACACTGCAGAATAAATTTACTAAAATGAAAAAAGTAATCAATATTAATTTCCAAGGTCGTATTCTTCCAATTGAAGAATTGGCTTACGAAAATTTAAAAAATTATATAGATACCCTTAGAACTTATTTTGATAAGGAAGAAGGCAAGGATGAAATCATCAATGACATTGAATGTAGAGTAGCAGAGTTGTGTGAAGATAGATTGAAGAAAGGTGCTGTTTGCATTACAGAAGATGATATTGATTTAATTATTGAAAGTATTGGTCGTCCTGCGGATTTTGAAGCACAGGATGGTTTTGAGGCTCAAAGCTCAAGTGATTATACATCGAATAATTATGATAATAATAATCAATGGACATCTGAAAGACCCAAAAGATTATACCGTGATGAACAAAATAAAGTATTAGGAGGTGTATGTAGTGGTATCGCGAACTACTTTGGTTTAGAGCCTTTATTGGTTAGAATTCTTTGGATTTTCTTAATTGGTGTAAACATATTAGGGTATTTAATCTTATGGATTGCAGTACCAAGTTCTTCTGTGAAAGAAGTGGGTGGTGTGAAAAAAAGATTGTTTAGAGATATCGACAATAAAATAATTGGGGGTGTTTGTTCTGGATTAGCAAAATATTTCGGTATTCAAGTATGGATCATTAGAGTCTTATTTTTAATTCCGTTTATTCGTTTTGTGTTTAATTTTAGACACATACACTTATTCCAATTTTGGGATACTCCAGATTTCCCCAATTTCTTAGATATTACTTTTAGTCCAGGCTCTGTGTTTGTTTATATTGTTCTTTGGTTGGTTTTACCAGAAGCAAAAACAAGTGCAGACAAGTTGGAAATGGTAGGAGAGAAAGTTGATTTAAACAGTATAAAAAATACCATTCAAAATGATATGGAAGGTTTTAGCAAAAGAGCTAAAACATGGGGTTCTGATTTTTATAATAAATCAAGAGCAGAAAAAAGAGACTATAGGGAAGAGAGGAGAGAAGAAAGAACTGCAGAAAGAGCACAGAATAAAGGGTGTTTTCATTTTATTGGTCGTGCCATTGCTATTTGTATTAAAGTCTTTGTATACTTTGTATTAGGAGTTGTTGGTATTTCCTTATTGGCTGCTTTGTTTGGTATTGGTGTAGCTGCAACTGCTGTAATGCCTCTTAGAAAATTCTTATTAGAAGATGGCGCACAAACCTGGTCTGTATTTGGAGCCTTATTATTATTTGTATGGGTGCCTATTTTGGGTATTGTGGCAGCAGTAGTAAGAAAATTAGCTGGTTACAAAAAAGCGAATGTTTGGGTAAGATCTAGCTTTATTGCTTTATGGGTGGTAGGTTGGATT
Organism: uncultured bacterium; assembly: GCA_963923775.1. GTDB lineage: Bacteria > Bacteroidota > Bacteroidia > Chitinophagales > Chitinophagaceae > Sediminibacterium. The sequence goes on along the minus strand of CAWULX010000008.1, from coordinate 14,599 downwards.
TTATTATTCTATTTTGGAAGTAGTTTAGGACATAGTTTTTCAAAACATAATATACCGCAGGAGCAAACAGTTTCTTTAGCCAATCCAGCAGTGGACTATTTAGAAGTGACTGCTTCACCTAAAATGAAATATTATGAAGATCGTTGGTTCCAAATTTCTCCCTTTGATGCATTCTCAGATGAAGACACTGTTTTTGTTAGAAATTTAAAAATTAGAATTGTACAATCAAAGACAGATAGTTTCCAAGTGAAAGTGGTGAAACTAAGCAATGGTGAAACTATACAAAATGCCAATGATTTGGCGAGCAAAATTAATTTTGATTTAACTCAACAAGATAGTTTAGTGTATTTAGATAGAGGAATTGCTATTAATAAGAAAGATAAATTTAGAAACCAACATGTTATCATGACTATTGCGGTACCAGTTGGTAAGCGAATCAAAATTACCAATAAAGGTTGGTCTCAAACCAATGTTAGAATTAATGGTAGAGGGATGCATACAGAAACATTTGATCGTATTTCTTCTGATGAAGATTGGTACGATGAATGGAATGAACCATGGGACAACGAATCTTTTTCTTACGAACGAGGTGTGCAATATAAAATGACAGAAACTGGTTTAGAGAAAATTAAAAGAGACGATGATATAGATGAATCTTCAAATAATGATGATCCAGATGAAATGGAACAAAGATTAGAACAATTAAAAAGAGAAAGAGAAGAGTTGGAGAATAATTTGGAAAAATCTAGAGAAGATAAGTTGAAAGAATTAGATAAAATTGATAAAGCTTTAGAGAAGCAAAAAAAGGATATCAAAAAATCTACTCAAAAAATGGATGTATCTGTAGATCCTTCAGAAATAAAAGATCGTAAGCTTCAGAATGTTACTGGTAAACTAACTGATTTGCATTGGGTTTTGGAGCGTTTTACTTATTAGTTGCAAATATTTATAGTTAAGATGAAAAATGCCCCGTCTATTTGATGGGGTGTTTTTTTATGTACCTTTGAGCAAATTATAAATAGATGAGTGAAATACTAAACACCCCTTTTACTTCCAAACATATAGCATTAGGTGCTAAAATGGCTCCATTTGCTGGTTATAATATGCCTATAAGTTATGCCGGAATTAATACAGAACATGCTGCAGTAAGAAATGCAGTTGGTGTATTTGACGTGAGTCATATGGGTGAGTTTATTTTAAAAGGTCCTGATGCTTTGGATTTAATTCAAAGAGTTACTTCGAACGATGCATCAGTATTAGAAGATGGAAAAGCTCAGTATAGTTGTTTGCCAAATACAACAGGTGGTATTGTAGATGATTTATTAGTGTATTGTGTTGAGAAGAATAAAGTGTACATGTTAGTAGTGAATGCTTCTAATATTGAAAAGGATTGGAATTGGATTAGTAGTTATAATACAAAGGGAGTAGAAATGCATAATATAAGTGCAAAGACTGCTTTGTTAGCAGTGCAAGGTCCAAAAGCTACTCAGGTTGTGCAACAGCTAACAGATATTGATGTATTAAATATGCCATATTACAGTTTTGCAAAAGGAACATTATTGGGAATTGATAATGTATTAATTAGTGCAACAGGTTATACAGGTGCTGGTGGTGTTGAAATTTATTTTGAAGATATGGGCGATAATGCTTCTAAGGTTTGGGATGCTTTATTTGAGAAAGGTGCAGCATTTGGTATTCAACCTATAGGTTTAGGTGCTAGAGATACTCTTAGATTAGAAATGGGCTTTTGTTTATATGGTAACGATATTGATGATACGACTAGTCCTATTGAAGCTGGTTTAGGATGGATTACAAAATTCACTAAAGAGTTTACGAATTCAGCTGCGATCAAAGCACAAAAAGAAAATGGTGTTGCAAAAAAATTAGTAGGATTTGAAATGATTGATAGAGGTATCCCTCGTCATCATTATGAAATCAAAGATGCTAGTGGTAATAAAATAGGTACAGTAACATCAGGTACACAAGCGCCTAGTTTGGGGAAAGCGGTTGGCTTAGGCTATGTGGCAACAGAGCACGCTAAAGTTGGTTCTGAAATTTATATTGATATCAGAAATACTTTGATAAAAGCACAAGTAGTTAAGTTTCCTTTCAAGTAAATTTGACAGACAACATATTGATCTAAGGGGGCAAAAGCCCCCTTTTTTAGTATAGATAATTACGCTAGATCTGTGTTTTTCTTTATTGCAGTTTTGTGTTTCAACAAAAAATTATTTTCATGAAAGCAATTAAAAACAAAGTGCAATTAATTGGTCATCTAGGCGCTGCACCAGAAATTAAAGTATTTGATTCAGACAAGAAACTTGCTAATCTTAGTATCGCTGTAAATGATCGGTATAAAAATGCTAAAGGTGAATGGGTAGATGAAACACAGTGGTTTAATTTGGTGGCTTGGTCAAAATTAGCACAGTATGCAGAGCAATATCTTTTTAAAGGTTCTGAAATTGCTGTAGAAGGCAGAATTGTTAATAAGTCCTATACTGATAAAAATGAGATCAAAAGAGCTACAACAGAAATTATTATTTCAGAAATTTTATTATTAAATAAGGCAAAAGATAAAATTTAAGTATAAAAAAATGAGCCTTGTTGTATCTTTGCAGTTATGAGTAAGCAAAAAAAGAAACCAAGTTTACATACGGTATTAACTCCGTCTTTACTAGACTTGTATGAGGTGCATGATTCCATTGTAGTCATTATTGATGTTTTTAGAGCAACAACCACTATGGCTACTGCATTGTATAATGGTGCTGCAAAAATCATACCTGTTGATTCTGCAGAATTATGCATTGAGATGGGTAAACAAACTGGTGGTATTACTGCAGGTGAAAGAGATGGTAAAGTAATTCCTGGTTTGTCTTATGGTAACTCACCCTCCGAATACCCAAGATCAATTATAGAAAATAAAACCCTTGTAATTACCACTACCAATGGTACCAAGTTATTGCATATGGCTTTAAAACAGGGTGCAAAAGAAGTAATAACAGGCTCATTTCCTAATTTGACTAGAGTGGTCAACTTTTTAAAAGAACAAAACGCTAATATTATTTTAGGTTGTTCTGGCTGGAAAAACAGATTCAATATAGAAGATACTTTATTTGCTGGAGCAGTGATTGAAGAAATTAAAGACCAATTTACAATTCACTGTGATAGTAGTTTTATGGCCAATCAATTATATAATATGCATAAAGCTGATATGCCCAATTATATCAAAACTTTGACCCATTGGCATCGTTTAGCTGCATATGGCCTGGAAGAGGACATGCAATATTGTATTTCTAAGGATGTAGCCCCTTCTTTGCCCATTTTCAAGAATGGGGCATTGATTGACCTAAAATAACCCACAAAGTTGTACATTTGCAAATTGCCCTTTTTGAAGGGTAATTTGTATTTATTATGGCATTACCCTATTTAGTTAAACATATTTACAGTTACGGCACCGAAGAGGTGATTAGAAGAGGCAAGCGCATTTTTGCTTTAAAAAATATTGAGCTGGTAAAGTTCGATCCTTTGTTGGGGTCTATAAATTGTAGGGTCAAAGATGATGGGTACAGTACTTTCTATAAAGTAACCATTGAGAATTTTAAAAATCCCGCAACATTATCTTTAAGATGTGGCTGTCCTTATAACTTATCTGAGGTTTGTAGACATAAAGCTGCTGCTTTATTCTTTATCCAAGATTTATTGGATAAAAACATGTTGGAGTATCAATCAGAAGCCTATAAAACAACACATACTTTACTTCGTACTAAAAATTTAGATCTTAAAATGATCAAAATGCTTTGTTCAAAAGACACTTTTGAAAAAGCTGAAAATACTTTAAAGACTATACGACCTCATATTTTACTAAGTGAAAATGAAAGGGTAGAAGCAGAAGTAGAATATCAAGGAAAAACGCATCATATCATTATTCAGAAAAATGAGGAAAGATTCTTCGATACTTCCTGTAATTGTTTGTCTGAAACGGCTTACCCGCTTTGCTTACATAAGACCATGCTTTTATTGTTGTTGTTTCAACTAAAAGGGGCGGACTATTTTGATTCCATAAGAAATTGGGATAGAGAAAAAAACAAGTTATTGGCTTTATATGGCTATTCTTTAAAAGATAATTTAGATAATAAATTTGAATTTACTTATCAGGACGGAAAACCTTTCTTAAAAGTATTAGATAATAGTATTCAAAGAATAAATAACGATAATAGTTACAAAGGTTCCGTTTATTCCAAACCATTACCAATTGCCGATGTTGATACCAAAGAGCCCAAAAAAGAAAAAATCACCCATCGTTTTGGTTTGGTGATACAAGAAGATAGTAATAGTTATCCTTATATAAGTTTTAATATTATTAAAGGTGAAGTAAATGAAGAAGGAACTTCTTTTATTGGAAAAGTAGAGAAGGTGGATTTAGCCAAATTTGTAACACCAGCTAATATCAACGAGGAAGATAAAATTCTTTTACAATTAGTTAAGAAATTGCAACCCGCTGAAATGGCAAAATTTTTAAATAAAAATTCTCCTTTTCAAGGGTTTTGGGATACAATACTTCACGCGGATGAATCTAGTTTGCCTGAAGAAACTAAAGAGTTAATGCAAGAATACTTGCAGCCAAAAATTGAAAAAGTATGGAGAGATTTATCTGAACATCCTTTTAGTTTTTATATCCCTAACAATAAACCTTTTACCACTGCAAACTTGCAAAAAGCAGATTTAGTGTACCAGTCTGTACAGCCTAGTTTTAAGGTTGAAAAATTGGACGACAAGTACATGATATATGCGCAGGTAGCTATTGCTGCAGGTAAAATGGGTATCGAAGACAATCAAGCCAAATCACATTATATATTCCAATATCATCACGAATGGTATCATTGGAAAACAAGAGAAGACCTATTATGGGTAGAACGTTTTTTGCCTAATGGATTCCAAGAAGTAACAATTGAAGATTGGCCAAGTTATTTACAAACTACTTTATTGCCTTTGGCTAAACAATATGTTGTTGAATTTGACAATATAGTGCAAGAGAAACTAAAAGATATTAAGCCTACACTTCAGATATTCTTGAGAGAAAGCAATGACTTTTTATTTTTTGAACCCTTATTTGCATACCAAAATATTATTGTCACTAAAGATGATAATGCAAGTGTGATTCAACAAGAAGGAGATAAGATTATTATTTTAGAAAGAAATTTTGCAGAAGAAAGACAATTAATGTTGGTGATTGAACAATTACATTCTGGCTTTATAAGACCTAATGAGGGAAATGTCTTAGCATTAAAAGGATCAGAGGTATTAAAAAATAATTGGTTTTTCTTATTTATAGATACCTTAAGAGAAAGACAAATTCCTCTTTTTGGTACAGAGTCTTTAAAGCAATATAAATTTAATACTGCTAAGCCAGCTACTAGATTGTATATAAGTAGTAATACAGATTGGTTTGATGCTAAAGTAGAAATATCTTTTGGTGACCAGAAAGTGTCGGTTCAGGATATTAAAAATATGCTATCCAATAAACAACAATATATTCCATTGAAAGATGGAAGCTTGGGTGTTTTGCCGGAAGAATGGATTCAAAAATATTCTTTATTATTTAAGATTGGAGAAGGAAAAACAGACAATTTGAAATTAAGTAAGTATCATTTTTCAGTGATTGATGAATTATATCAACAAAGAGATGAAACTGAACTAATATTTCAATTAGAAGGAAAGTATGAGAATATAAGAGAGAAATATACTATTGCGACCATTGATCCACCAGCACATCTCTCTGATACCTTAAGACCTTATCAGGTAAGTGGTTTTCAGTGGTTGAATTATTTACATGATGTTCAGTGGGGAGGCATTTTAGCGGATGATATGGGATTGGGTAAGACTATTCAGACTCTATCTTTCTTGCAACATTTAAAAGAAAAGAGTGGTCAACTTTTTGCATTGGTGGTTTGTCCTACCAGTTTGATGTATAACTGGCAAAACGAATTAAAAAAATTCACCCCTTCTTTAAGTTTCCAAATTCATCATGGTGGTAGTAGAAACAAAACCCAGTTATTGAATAAAGAAGTGGAAGTAATTATTACCACTTATGGTACTTTAAGAAGCGATATTAAAATGTTTGCTGAATTAGCTTTCGATTATGTGATTTTGGATGAGAGTCAGGCTATCAAAAATCCAACTAGTAAGGTTACTAAAGCGGCTTCTTTATTAAAAGCAACTAATAGATTATGTTTAAGTGGTACGCCATTGCAAAACAATACTTTTGATATATATGCTCAAATGAATTTCTTGAATCCTGGCATGTTAGGATCGGTTGAGTTTTTCAAACATAATTTTTCTATGCCTATTGATAAATTCGATGAGCAAGAACAAAAAGAGCATTTAAGAAAATTTGTTTTTCCTTTTATATTAAGAAGAACCAAAGAACAAGTAGCCAAGGATTTGCCTGAAAAACAAGAAATGGTTTTGTATTGTGAGATGGGTGAAGCGCAAAGAAAAATTTACGAAGCTTATAGAAACGATTATAGAGATAAGTTACTAGGGATGGTAGAAGAGAAAGGCTTGCAAAAATCTCAATTATCAATTTTACAAGGATTGATGAAGCTTCGTCAAATTTGTGACAGCCCAGCCATCATTAAAGATGAAACTTATCCAAACGAATCTGTTAAGTTAACAGAGTTAACACGTGAGATAGTTGAGAATATTGGTGATCATAAGGCATTAGTGTTTTCACAGTTCTTAGGAATGTTAGGATTGATTAAAGAAGAATTAACCAAATTAGGTATCGATTTTGAATATTTTGATGGCTCTAGTACCATTCAAGAAAGGGAGAGAGCAATTGAACGTTTTCAGAATGATCCAAAATGTAGAGTGTTCTTGATTTCTTTAAAAGCGGGTGGTGTAGGTTTAAACTTGACTGCTGCAGATTATGTATACATTGTAGATCCTTGGTGGAATCCAGCAGTGGAACAGCAAGCTATTGATAGAACCCATCGTATTGGTCAAACCAAAAATATATTTGCATACCGTATGATATGTAACGATACGGTAGAAGATAAAATTTTGAAATTACAAGACAGAAAAAGAGCTTTGGCAAAAGATTTAATTTCAGATGAAGAAGGGTTTGTTAAATCTCTTACCAAAGAAGATATCAATTACTTGTTTTCTTAATTACTTTAACTCCGCTGCCGCTAAGTTTGCTTTAGGATTTTTCAAAAATTCATTTTTACATTCTGAAGAACAAAATCCAATTACTTTATTTTCATAATGTGCTGTATCGTTAATTCCAGCTGTCACTGGCATACCGCAAGTTGGATCTTTTTTGTTGTCTACCATTTCTGCGGTAAATGCTGGAGTAGCAGTTGAATCTTGCTGAACGGACATTGCAGTATCAACAGTTTTATTGGCTTCTGTTTGTGTGCCACCACAAGCTGCCAAAATGATTATACCAGCAAATAAGGTCAATTTGTAAAGATTTTTCATAGTAGAGGTTTAGATTTGCTCAAAATTACGACTAGTTCTCTATTGTAAAAACTAACACTTATTCATATTTTGAGCTATTTATTACTATTAAAAGGCTATTTGTCTATTTTATTTTATATTTTTACACCTAGAATCCTTAACAGGATATAATTATGAAACAGGCTAGCTTACATATCTTATTGACGACTGCTTTTACAGCAGCAATACCTGTTTTGAGTAACCCTATTAGGTTGCCTCAGTCTCCACGACGTGGATTCTGATAGGACGAGCAGTTGGCAATTGCCCCTATCAGTGGAAAAATCCCCGGAAATTGCATTCAACGCCAGAAGTGTCATTTTTTTAAATTTTATTGATCATTGGAACAGAAAATCATAGTTCGTGTAGCCCATAGTGGCGATGTTTCTTATGCTAAAGCCATTACTGATGAAATGGAATCTTCCGCTAAAGCAAGAGGTACTGGAATTGCTAAAAGAAGTCCAGCATATGTGGCTAAAAAAATAGAAGAAGGTAAGTCGGTTATTGCTCATACTGAAGAGGGTACTTGGGTTGGCTTTTGTTATATCGAAGCATGGCAACATGGTCAGTTTGTTGCTAATAGTGGTTTGATTGTTGCACCTGCTTTTAGAAAAAGCGGTATTGCTAAAAAAATCAAACAAACTATTTTCCAATTATCAAGAGAGAAATATCCTACTTCTAAAATATTTGGTTTGACAACTGGATTGGCCGTGATGAAAATTAATAGTGAGTTAGGATACGAGCCTGTTACCTATAGTGAATTGACAGATGATGAAGAGTTTTGGGCAGGTTGCAAGAGTTGTGTGAATTATGAAATTTTAATGAGTAAGGATAGAAAGAATTGTATGTGTACTGCTATGTTGTTTGACCCTAATGAAGTGTTAAACAAAGTTGAAGTTGATGCAAAGCAGGTAAAGCAAAAGAAAGGTTTTAATATTTTGAACTGGTTTAGTAAAAAATAAAATTATGGAGAAAGTTGTTTTAGGATTTAGTGGTGGATTAGATACCACATTTTGTGTTAAATATTTAACAGAAGATAAAGGATTAGAAGTGCATAGTGTAATTGTAAACACTGGTGGCTTTACAGAAGAAGAATTAAAAAAAGTAGAAGCACATGCATATGCTTTGGGCGTAAAAACACATACTACTGTTAATGCAGTTAAAGGGTATTATGACAGTATTATTAAATACCTTGTTTATGGAAATGTATTAAAGAACAATACTTATCCATTAAGTGTAAGTGCAGAGCGTTTAAGCCAAGCCTTACATATAGCTGAGCATGTAAAAAATGTGGGTGCTAAATTAGTAGCACATGGAAGTACAGGTGCAGGCAATGATCAAGTGCGTTTTGATATGATTTTTCAAATCATGATTCCAGGCATTGAAATTTTAACACCCATTAGAGATTTGCAATTAAGTAGAGAAGCAGAGATTGAATATTTAAAGAGCAAAGGAGTTCAGATGAATTTTGAAAAAGCTGCTTACTCAATTAACAAAGGATTATGGGGGACAAGTGTGGGTGGTATAGAAACTTTGAACTCTAAAGGCATGTTACCTGAAACTGCATGGCCAACACAGATGACTAAAGAAGGTGCTACTGAAGAAATGGTGATTCGTTTTGAGAAAGGAGAGATTAAAAAAGTAAATGGACAAGCCTTTTCTCATCCAACAGAAGCCATACAATATATTCAATCTATTGCAGGTGCTTATGGAATTGGTAGAGACATCCATGTGGGTGATACAATTATTGGAATAAAAGGTAGAGTTGGATTTGAAGCAGCTGCACCAATGGTGATTTTAAAAGCACACCATGCATTAGAGAAGCATGTTTTAACTAAATGGCAATTGTCTTGGAAAGATCAACTTGCTTCTTTTTATGGCAACTGGTTGCATGAAGGTCAAATATTAGATCCGGTAATGCGTGATATAGAAGCCTATTTAACTAATTCTCAAGAGCAAGTTACTGGTGATGTATTTGTTCAATTGAATCCTTATCGTTTCCAAGTTATTGGAATTGAATCAGAGAACGATTTAATGAGTGCCAAGTTTGGGAAGTACGGTGAAATGAATACTGGTTTTACAGGTGCTGATGTAAGAGGCTTTACCAAAATATTTGGCAATCAAACCAGCATTTATCACAATGTAAAAGAGTCAAATAAAAAATAATCTCAAATATAATGGTTATGCAAAAAGTTAATATTGGAATTGTAGGTGGTGCAGGTTATACAGGTGGTGAATTGCTGCGTGTATTATTACGCCATCCAAATGCAAATATTAGTTTTGTGCATAGTACAAGTAATGCTGGAGAGCTAGTTAGCAAAGTGCATACTGATTTAGTGGGAGATACCGATTTGGTTTTTGCCAAAGAAATAAATGAATCTATTGATGTATTGTTTTTATGTGTTGGGCATGGAGATGCCCAAAAAATTATGGCAGCCAATAAAATTGACTCAAGTATTAAAATTATCGACCTATCACAAGATTTTAGATTGGCAAATACTGCAAGTATTGGAGATAGACATTTTGTATATGGTTTACCAGAATTACAAAAAGAAGCTATTCGTTCTGCTCAAAATATTGCTAACCCTGGTTGTTTTGCTACAGCCATTCAATTAGGTTTATTGCCATTAGCTTCTAAGAATTTATTAAAAGAAGTGTATACTACTGGCATTACAGGATCAACTGGTGCAGGACAGGGATTGTCTTCTACTAGTCATTTTAGTTGGAGGGCCAACAATATTGGTGCTTATAAAACTTTGAATCATCAGCATATCAACGAGATTCATCAGAGTTTAAGTGTTTTACAAGGTAATCAAGATGCAGAAGTGAATTTTGTTCCTTGGAGAGGAGATTTTACAAGAGGTATTTTTGTGACTTCGGTTATCAATTCAGATTTGAGTATAGAAGCTTTGCATGAATTATACAATAACTTCTACAAAGACCATCCTTTCACACATGTTTCTAGAACTACCATAGATTTAAAACAAGTTGTGAATACCAATAAATGTTTAATACATATTGAAAAGCAAGGAAATAAAATAGCAGTCCATTCTGTAATTGATAATTTATTGAAAGGTGCGGTTGGACAAGCAGTTCAAAATATGAATCTACTCTTTGGCTTGGATGAAACCACAGGTTTGAAAATTAAAGCCAATTATTTTTAGTTTAAAAAAATTACAACATGTCTTTATTCAATGTATATCCTTTAAATCCCATCGCCATAACTAAAGCACTTGGATCAAGAGTCTGGGACGATAAAGGTCAAGAATACCTTGACATGTATGGTGGCCATGCAGTTATTAGTATTGGTCATACACAGCCACATTGGGTGAAGAGAATTGAGGATCAATTACATCAAATTGCGTTTTATTCTAATTCAGTCATTATGCCTATTCAAGAAGAGTTGGCAAAAGCAATTAATGAAATTAGTGGTAAAAAAGATTTTCAATTATTTTTATGTAATAGTGGTGCTGAAGCCAATGAGAACGCATTAAAATTAGCTTCTTTTCATACCGGAAGAAAAAAAATTATTGCCTTTAAAAAGTCTTTTCATGGTAGAACGTCTTTGGCAGTTGCTGCAACAGACAATCCTAGTATTGTTGCGCCTGTTAATGAGACAGATAATATTATCTTTTTACCATTAAATGATATTGCTGTATTAGATTCATGTTTTAAACAAAATGAAAATAATATTGCAGCAGTCATTATTGAAGGAATCCAAGGTGTTGCGGGTATTCATGAAGCGTCTAAAGAATTTTTGCAAGCTATTAGAAAAAATTGTGATCAGTTTGGTGCCGTATATATTGCTGATAGTGTACAATGTGGATATGGTAGATCAGGTAAGTTTTATGCTCATGATTATGCTGGCGTAAATGCTGATATTTATTCAATGGCCAAGGGAATGGGTAATGGTTTCCCTATTGGTGCTATATTAATTGCGCCACATATTCAAGCTAAATTTGGCATGTTGGGCACCACTTTTGGTGGAAATCCTTTAGCATGTGCGGCAGCATTAGGGGTAATAGAAGTAATGAAAAAAGACAACCTCATTCAAAATGCACAGATACAAGGTGATTATTTAATCAATGCTTTAAGAAATACTAAAGGAGTTAAAACAGTTAGAGGAAAAGGATTGATGATTGGTTTTGAAATGGAAGAAGGTTTAGAAGACATAAGAAAAGTGCTTTTATATGATTGTAAAATTTTTACCGGAGAAGCTAAGCCTAATGTTGTGAGATTGCTACCTTCTTTGGCCATAACAAGAACTGATGTTGATTTATTTTTAAAAGGTTTGCAACAAGCAATAGCGTTATTGCAAAAATAAAATAACTAAGTACGCAATGAAACAATTTATCAGTGCACAAGACGTAATTAATATTAATGCTTTAGTGAGTAAGGCCTTAGCTTATAAAGCCAACCCTTTTTTAGATAAACAATTAGGTGCTAATAAAAGAATTGGATTACTTTTTTTGAATCCAAGTTTGAGAACAAGATTAAGTACACAAGTAGCTGCACAAAATTTAGGAATGGAACCCATTGTATTTAATGTTGACAAAGAGGGATGGGCTTTGGAATTTACAGAAGGCGCTATTATGAATGGAACAACTGTAGAGCATATCAAAGACGCTGCACCTATTTTGGGTAATTATTTTGATATTTTATGCATTAGAACCTTTCCAGGCTTAGTAAATCAACAAGAAGATTATAGCGAAAGAATCATCAAACAATTTATTCAGTATGCAGGTGTTCCAGTTGTAAGTTTAGAGTCTGCAACCTTACATCCTTTACAATCTTTAACGGATATAATTACTATTCAAGAGTCTATTGCCTTAAATAGTGCCTTACAAAATAAGCGACCTAAAGTGGTCTTAACATGGGCGCCTCATATTAAATCTATCCCACAATGTGTGTCCAATAGTTTTAGTCAATGGATAAACGCCTGGGGAGAAGCTGATTTTGTGATAACACATCCTGTTGGCTATGAATTAGCTACTGATTTTACAAAAGGTGTAACCATTACTCATCAACAAGACGAGGCCTTGAAAGATGCTGATTTTGTTTATGTAAAAAACTGGAGTAGCTATGAACAATATGGACAGGTTTTATGTAAGGATGAACAATGGATGTTAACTAATAAAAAATTGGCATTGACTAATGATGCTAAAGTGATGCATTGTTTGCCAGTTAGAAGAAATGTAGAATTAAGTGACGAAATTTTGGACGGACCTAATAGTTTAGTAACCAAGCAGGCATCCAATAGAGTGTGGGCTGCACAATCGGTTTTAGCATCCATTTTGGAAGCACAAAAAAAATAATATGAGTTCAAATAAACCTTCTGAATTATTGTATGTCATTAAAATAGGTGGCAATATTGTTGACAATCCTGTTTTATTAACTCAGTGCTTGAAAGCATTTTCAAGTATTCAAGGGAAAGCTATATTGGTTCATGGTGGAGGAAAGTTGGCATCACAATTAGCTAAGGATTTGAATATTCCTCAAGAAATGGTAGAGGGTAGGAGAATCACAGACGCAGAAACATTGAAGATAGTTACCATGGTTTATGCGGGTTTAATTAATAAAAATATAGTAGCACAGTTACAATCTTTAGGCGTTCAAGCTATGGGTTTATCTGGAGCAGATGCTAATTTAATAAAAGCTCATAAAAGAGTGCATGCTTCTATTGATTATGGTTTTGTAGGTGATGTGGATGAAGTGAATGTAACAATGATCAATAATTTATTGCAACAAAATACCAGTATCGTCATTGCCCCTATTACACATGATGGCAATGGACAATTATTAAATACCAACGCGGATACCGTTGCACAATCTATTGCAACAGCCATGTCCGCTAAGTATGCAGTTCATTTAATTTATGGTTTTGAAAAAGAAGGAGTGTTATTAGATGTAAATAATCCTAATTCTGTTATTCAACATATCAATAAAGAAAAGTATCTACATTTAAAAGAGCAGAAACTAATTTTTGAAGGAATGGTTCCTAAGATGGATAATGCATTTCTTGCTTTAGATAAAGGAGTGCAATCTGTTATGATAGGAATGGCAGAGAAAATGAATGAATTAATTAATGGTACTGCTGGAACAACCATCACACAATCATGAGTGCTAAAATAAATATAGAAAAACTACAATTACTTCAAAATGAAGCGAAGCAACTATTAAAAGAATTAATTGCTACACCTTCATTTAGTAAAGAAGAAGCGTCTACTGCATCTATTATAGAAGCATATTTAACTAAACAAGGTGTAAAAGCCAATCGAATTCAAAATAATATTTGGGCAACCAATCTTCATTTTGACGAATCAAAACCATCTATTTTATTAAACTCACACCATGATACTGTTAAGCCAAATAAAGCCTACACATTAGACCCTTTTTCTGCACTAGAACAAGAGGGCAAATTATTTGGTTTAGGTTCTAATGATGCGGGGGGATGTTTAGTAAGTTTAATAGCTTGCTTTATATATTATTATTCTAGTGAGCAACTTCCTTTCAACTTGGTTTTATTAGCTTCTGCAGAAGAAGAGATATCTGGTTTAAATGGTGTAGAATTAGCATTGAAGCATATTCCTACAATATCCTTTGGTATTGTGGGTGAACCAACCTTACTTGAAATGGCTATTGCTGAACGTGGATTAATGGTATTAGATGTGGAAGCAATTGGCAAAGCAGGTCATGCTGCTAGAGAAGAAGGAGAGAATGCATTATATAAATTATTAAATGATATTGAGTGGTTCAGAAATTATCAATTTGAAAAAATATCTCCATTGTTGGGTGCTGTTAAAATGTCGGTGACAGTGATTGAAACAGAGAATAAAACACACAATATTGTACCTTCTTCATGTAAAATGGTAGTGGATGTTCGTGTGAATGAATTATATTCTTTCGAAGAAATTTTGGAGACAATTGCCTCTAATGTTCAATCTTCTGTTAAACCAAGAAGTTTAAGATTGAAATCTTCTAGAATTACCTTAGAACATATTGCAGTTAAAGCTGGTTTGGCTTTAGGTAAAGGCTATTATGGATCAGTGACTACATCAGATAAGGCTTTGATGCCTTTCCCTGCATTGAAAATGGGTCCTGG
>CAWULX010000007.1:0-36895 GCA_963923775.1 uncultured bacterium | reverse complement strand
ATAAAAACCTTTGATAGTAATTTCTCCTTTTTCATTTTTCATGCTGGCTAATAATCTAGCTAATTCCATAGCAGGATTTAATACCCAATTACCATAATGACCAGAGTGTAAAGGACGTTTTGGACCAAAAACAGTTAATTCTAAATGTGTATCACCTCTAACTCCCATCACCAATTGTTTTCTAGAAGATTGATGTACGGGGCCATCACAAATAATCCATTGATCTGCGTTCAGTATTGATTTGTATTTATTTAATAGCTCTTCCAAATTGGGCGAACCTGCTTCTTCTTCCCCTTCAAAGAAAAATTTAATATTCACGGCTGGAGCAATACCTAATTTTTTTAAACTAGCATAGGCATTAATTATAGCCATTACACCTGCTTTATCATCAGAAGCACCTCTTCCATAAATTCTTGCATTAGGATCATAAACCTTTCCCTTTTCAATCCAGCTAGTTACAATACCTCCTTGATCAATAGAAGTTGTATATAAACTTGGTTTAAATGGATGAACCCCTTTAAACCATTTAGTAGTGTCTACTGGTTGTCCATCATAATGCGCATAAAAAATGATGGTCTCTTTTGCGCCAGGTACTTTTACTTCTCCGTATACTACAGGTGGAACATTGTCTTTGTCTAGTGTTAATAAACCTGTATTTTCAATGCCTTTAGATTGCATGTATTGCTGAATCCATAATGCATTTTCTTTTAAACCTGCTGGATTAGCTGCTACATTTGGTATACTCAGTAAGGTCTTAAAATCTTCTATTAATTCAAATTGATGTTGATCAATTTCTTTATTAATTTTTTCTTGTTGAGTTTGAGCAAAAGAAATATTTTTTGAAGCAATCAATACAATGATTGCAATCAAGCTAACTCTTATTTTTTTCATAATTATCGCTGGGCTATATTTTATTAGCCCTTTTTATTTGACGTTTAAAAGCATAAGTGCTTTTAAACAATGGGTAAATTAAAAAAAATCATAAGACTAAAAATAAATTGGGGCTATATTTTATTAGCCCCAATTTATTTACCCGAAAGGTTGTTCAATAGATGGGCTTAATTTAGAAAAGAAATGAGGACCGTCTTCGCCAATGTACAAACAGTCTTCTAATCTAATACCAAATTCACCAGGAATAGAAATAGTTGGCTCATCACTAAAACACATACCTACTGAAATAGGTGTTTTATTTCCTTTTACAAAATTGGTCCACTCGTGTCCTTCTAAACCAATGCCATGGCCTGTTCTATGAGGTAGACCTGGTAATTTATAATTTTTATTAAAGCCGTGGTTTTCAATTACTGCTCTTGCTGCTGCATCTACTACTTCACAAGGTGCACCAATTTTAATTGCTGCAAATGCTGCATTCTGTGCCTGTTGTTCTAAATTCCAAACATCAATTTGTCTTTGTGTTGGTTTTCCTACAACAATAGTTCTAGTAATATCAGAAGCATATCCTTCACAGCTAGTACCTCCATCTACCATAACCACATCTCCTTCTTGAATAGTTTGTGGTACAATACTACCATGTGGTAATGCAGAATACTTTCCAACTTGAACAGAAGCACCGCCATTAAAACCTAATTTTCTAAAAGCTGCGCTAATATTATTACTTAATTCTGTTTGAGACATACCTGGTCTAATAGTAGTAAAAGCTGCTTTGTAGGCTTCAATGGTTGCATCACTTGCTCTTTGCATCAAAGCAATTTCAGCTTTTGTTTTATACATTCTACAGCCTGCTGTAATAGGAGTAGCATCTACAATTTCAAAACCAGTTGCTAATTTTTTAACGCCATCGGCAATAAAAAAGCGTACTCTCTCTTCCATTCCAATTCTATGATGTTTTACACCTTTATCTTTTATAACACCTAAAATAACGGCATAAGGACTTTCATGTTCTTCCCAACAACGCACTTCAGTTCCAAAACTTGGATTGATCAATTCCATCGCACGGTCTTCTTCAAATTTTGGAGAGATATAAGTAATAGATCCTTTTGCAGGAATCACTATGCCAAATGTTCTTTCACTTTGGCCCCAACGCATTCCGGTAAAATAATAACATGATACAGTTCCTTCTAAAAATATAGCATCAATCTTATGTTGATCCATTAATTGTTGTGCTTTAGCAATTCTTTGCTTGCGTTCAGCTTCAGTAATAGGCACAATCCCATCAGTCATGGGTTGTAGATTCTCTATCGCAGAGGGCAAATCAAATTCTGAATGTGTCTTTTGTACACTTCTACCGTATAACTGACTGCTAAATGTTACTGCTCCAGCGGATAAGGCTGCCATGCTTAGAAAAGATCTTCTATTCTGTGCCATAATAAATAATTTATTGGTGTATTATAAAGGTATAAATAAAAATAATAGATTAAAAAACTTTAAATTTAATCTTCTATTCAAGTTTAAAAAATTCAGCTTTGCAAATTAAGCCTATCATTAGCTCTATTGGATTCCTTTTATTAGTTATCACAAGTCATGCGCAGAAAATAAATAGTCGGTTTCAATATCATATTCACAAGACTTCAGAAAAAATGAATATAGATGGTATTATGCAAGAAGCCGTTTGGAAAACAGCTGAAGTAGCCACCAACTTTGCTATGGTATTACCTATGGATACCAGCGTGGCAAAGGTGCCTACAGAAGTAAGAATGACATACGATAATGATAATCTTTACATTATTGCAACTTGTTATAAAGTAGGTACAGGTCAGGATATGGTGGAGTCTTTGAAAAGAGATTGGAATTTTGGCAAGAACGATAATTTTATTTTGTTCATGGATACATACGGTGACTTAACCAATGGCTTTGCATTTGGAGCCAATGCAGCAGGTGCACAATGGGATGGAACAATGTACGAAGGTGGAAGTGTTGATTTGAATTGGGATAATAAATGGACCTCCAATATTAGCAACGATGCCAATAGATATATTTGGGAAGCTTCAATACCTTTTAAATCCATCAGATATAAGGCAGGCATTATGGAATGGGGTATTAATTTTAGTAGAAATGATTTAATCACTACAGAAAAATCTAGTTGGGCTCCAGTTCCAAGACAATTTCCAACAGCTTCTTTAAATTATACAGGATCATTAATATGGGATGCTCCATTACCAGAACATCAAAATAATTTTTCTTTAATTCCTTATTTTAAATCTAGTACATCCAAAGAATTTGCAAACAATGCAGGAGTAAAATTAAATACACCCACATTGAATAGATCTGATATGGGCTTGGATGCAAAAATAAGTTTAAGCTCTTCTTTAAATTTAGACCTAACCTTACATCCTGATTTTTCTCAGGTTGAAGTAGATAGACAGGTAACCAACTTGAGTAGATTTGAATTGTTTTTTCCAGAAAGAAGACAGTTCTTTTTAGAGAACGCTGATTTATTTTCCAATCTTGGTTATGAAAATGTTAGACCCTTCTTTTCTAGAAGAATTGGTTTAAATAGCAATATTGATTTTGGTGCAAGAATGAGTGGAAGATTGGATAAGGATTGGCGTATTGGTATCATGGATATGAAAACCAGCGCAGATGAATCTAAAAACTTATTGGCGCAAAACTTTGCTGTTGTGGCCTTACAGAGAAAACTATTTAAAAAATCAAGTGTCGAATTATTCTACATTGATAAAACCCAATTAGATTATAATACTTCCAGTACAGGAAATGAGTACAACAAGAATATTGGTTTTGAGTTTATGTTAGCTCCCAAAAACAATACTTGGTCTGGTAAAACAATTTTAATTAAATCAATTACTCCTAATAAAACTGGAGATGATTTAATGAATGCAGGAAATTTACAATACAGTAATAAAAAATGGATATTGGCATGGCAACATGAAATTGTTGGAAATAATTTTAATGCAGAAGTAGGTTATATACCTAGAAACAATTATGTAAAAATTAATCCTAGTGTAACAAGGCTGTTTTTTCCAAAAACCGGCAATATATTGTCACATGGTCCACAGTTTTTAACTACTTACTATTTTAATACTGCATTGAATCAAACAGACAATACTAAATTATTTACTTATTTAATTACTTATAGAGATAAAAGCACTTTAAGTGGTGTGGTTCAAAATGATTATGTTGAATTACTAGCACCATTCGATCCCACCAGGATTGGTAAACAACCTTTAGCTGCGCATACCAAACATCAATGGAGTACGGTAGGTTTTGATTTTATATCTGCCCCTCAACACAGATTCACTTATACACTATCTACAAGAACTGGTGGATATTATGCAGATGGTAAATTATTTAGTTTGACTGCTAATATTGGTTATAGAATTCAACCTTATGTAAATATTGATATTTCTAGTACATACAATCACATTGATTTACCTCAGCCATGGGGGAATAATAATTTTTTATTAGTAGGTCCTAAAGTGGATATCACCATGACGAATAAATTATTCTTCACCACTTTCTTTCAATACAACGAACAAACAACCAATATCAATTTTAATACAAGGTTTCAATGGAGATACAAGCCTGCCTCTGATTTATTTATTGTTTATACAGACAACTATTATATTGGACCTGTATTTGTTAAAAACAGAGCAGTTGTGTTGAAATTTACTTATTGGTGGAACAAATGATAAAAAAAGGAGGGTACATAAGTTACCCTCCTTTTTTTATTTTTCTCTTTTTATTTTTCTTCAATCTACCCATTGCCTTTACGCACATGTGCTTCAAGGCGTCAGTATTCACATAATATTTTTATTTGCCTCTTGTAATTTAGTATATTTAGTATCTATAAAATTACCATATGAATAGTAAAAAAACCCTTTTTTTATTAGCAACATTAGTATCTAGTGTTTCTCTACTAGCTCAAACAATGGATAATAGTTTGTTTGCTGGATTAAGATATAGAAATATCGGACCGCATAGAGCAGGCAGAACAGTAGGTATTACAGGTGTTGCTTCACAACCCAATGTATTTTATATTGGAGTTAATAACGGTGGTGTTTGGAAAACCACTGACTTTGGCCATACATGGAATCCAATTTTTGATGCACAAAAAACAGGATCAGTAGGTGATGTAATTGTTGCCCCTTCTAATCCCAATGTTTTGTATGTAGGAAGTGGTGAGGGTATTCAAAGACCAGATTTGTCTATTGGAGATGGCTTATACAAATCGATTGATGCCGGAAAAACATGGATGCACTTAGGATTGAATGATGCACAACAAATTGGCGGATTGAGTGTAGATCCAAATAATGAAAACCGCATTTTTATAGCCGCACTAGGACATCCATACGGACCTAATAAAGAAAGAGGTGTTTATAGAAGCTTAGATGGAGGTAAAACCCTTGAACAAGTTTTGTACATAGATGAAAATACAGGTGCTGTTCAAGTGCAGATAGATCCTAATAATTCAAAAATAGTTTTTGCAACTATGTGGGCTGCAAGACAAGGACCTTGGGAGAATGGTGCATGGAATGGTGTGGCTAGTGGTTTGTATAAATCAGAAGACGGAGGAACTACTTGGAGAAAAATAGAAAAAGGATTTCCTACTACCAAAGAAGATGGCTTAGGCAGAATTGGATTTACCATAGCTCAAAGCAATTCTAAAAGAATGTATGCAACAGTGGATTCAGAAAAAAAGGGGGGAGTATATAGAAGCGATGATGGTGGAGAATCTTGGTACTTACTTACATCTGATGGAAGATTCTGGGGAAGAGGAAGTGATTTTGCAGAAGTAAAAACAGATCCTACCAATGAAGACATTGTGTATTCAGCCAATGTAGTGATGTGGAAGTCGGTGGATGGTGGGAAAACCTGGACGGGATTGAAAGGTGCTCCAGGAGGAGATGATTATCATAGATTCTGGATTAATCCTACTAATCCAAAAATTATTGCAGTGGGTTTAGATCAAGGCGGGACCATCACCGTTAATGGTGGTGAAACTTTTTCAAGTTGGTATAACCAAGCAACTGCTCAATTTTATCATGTAAGTACAGACAATGCATTTCCTTATAATGTATATGGTGGTCAACAAGAAAGTGGATCAATTGGAATTGCATCAAGATCAAATGATGGTAATATTACTTTTAGAGAATGGCATCCAGTAGGCGTTGAAGAATATGGGTATGTTGCTGCAGATCCTTTGGACCCTAATATTATCTATGGTGGTAAGATTACTAAATATGATAAGAGAACTGGACAGGTTCAAAATATTTCTCCAGAACCTGTAAGATCAGGTAATGTAAGATTTATCAGAACAGCACCTGTTATATTCTCACCTGTTGATAATAAAACATTGTATTTCTCTGGTAATATTATTTTTAAAACAACCAATGGTGGGGATAGTTGGGAAACCATTAGTCCAGATTTAACAAGAGAAGCATGGGATATTCCTGCTAGCGTAGGTGTTTATACTAGTAAAGATATGTTGACTATGAAAAGAAGAGGTGTGGTGTATACCCTAGCGCCTTCTTATAAAAATATCAATACACTTTGGGCTGGAACTGATGATGGTTTAATTCATATCACTAGAGATGGTGGACAGCATTGGAAAAATATTACTCCTACAGAAATTACTTCATGGAGTAAAGTGTCTTTAATTGACGCAAGTAGATTTGATGACAATACTGCTTATGTTGCAGTAAATAGAATTAGATGTGATGATCAAGCGCCCTATATTTATAAAACAACTGACGGCGGGGCTACTTGGAAAAAAATTGTCACTGGATTACCTAACGAACCAATCAATGCAGTAAGAGAAGATGCTGTAAGAAAAGGTTTGTTGTTTGCAGGTTCTGAAAATGCAGTTTATGTATCTTTTGATTCGGGTGAACATTGGCAATCATTACAATTAAATATGCCTTCCACAAGTATTAGAGACTTGGTAATTAAAGATGATGATTTAGTAATAGGTACACATGGTAGAAGTTTTTGGATATTAGATAATATAAGTTCTTTAAGACAATTAAATCCTTCCACAAAAAATCAAGTGGCTTTATTCAAACCACAGGTAGCTACAAGAATTAGATGGAATATGAATACTGACACACCATTGCCACCGGAAGAACCAGCAGGTGAAAATCCTCCAGATGGTGCTATGATTGAATACTATTTACCTTCTAATACTAATGAAGTGGTACAAATTGATATTCTTAATCAACAAAAAGAAATCGTAAGAACATTTAAGAGTAACGATACCTTGTATACAATACCAGAATTAAATATTCCATTATACTGGATAAGACCTCAAAGTATTTTATCAAACAAAACAGGTATGCATCGTTTGTTATGGGATATGAAATATGCACCATTAAATATACCAGTTAGTTATCCTATGACTGCAGTGAAATACAATACAGCGCCAGATGCAAATGCTCCTTGGGTTTTACCGGGCATCTACACGGTAAGAATCACTGTGGGTAATCAACAAAAAGAACAGGCATTGGAAATCAAAATGGATCCAAGAGTGAAAACAGCTTATGCAGATTTAAAAAGACAACATGATTTATCAAAAGCTTGTTACGATGCAAGAAAGCAAACCATTAACAAGTATCCTCAAATAGATAGAAAATTAAATGGCTTATTTGAAATACTAGACAACACAGACATGGCTCCTACCAAAACAGTAGAAGCTGCTGTGAAAAATGTATTAGAAGAATTAAATAAAGCAATGAGTAAACAATAACAAAAAAGATAAATAAAAAAAAGGGGGTGATAAAATCACCCCCTTTTTTTTATTTTTTATAGTCAAATACAAGATTACAAAATGCTTTTACTCCATTAATGAATCCAGATTCATCTAAATAAAAATCAGGAGTATGGTGGCCTCCCACTTCATTTGCTTTTTTCCCTTTTTCCATACCTCCTAAACTAAAAAAGAAAGTAGGAACTTTTTCGCCATAAAAAGAAAAGTCTTCAGCAGCTGTTGTCCAATTAGATTCAAAAACATTATCAGCACCTGCTACTTTGGTTAATGAAATTGCAGCCTTCTTTGCAAGTGCTGGATCATTATAGTTTACCAAAGTTTGTGTTTTAATTTCAACGTCTGCAGTAGCTCCATTAGCAGCAGCAATGGCATTTACTGTTTGTCTCATTTTTTCATGTGTCTCTTTTCTCATGTTTGCATCCAATGAACGAATGGTGCCATCCATTTGAGCAGTTTCAGGAATAATATTTGCTCTTACACCAGCGTGCAAAGAACCAACAGAAATCACCAATGGTGCTTTAGTTAAATCAGATTGTCTGCTTACTATATGTTGAAGGCCTTCAATAATTTGTGCCGATACTACAATCGGATCTACACTTCCCCATGGCATAGCTCCATGACTTCCTTTTCCATGAACAATAATTTTAAATAAATCAGAAGAAGCTTGCGCTGCTCCAGATTTATAAGCTAACATACCTGAAGGCAATTGAGCAGCCATATGTAAACCAAACACCACATCTAATTGGGGATTATCCATCGCTCCTTCTTTTATTAATAAGGGTGCACCACCTTCTTCATTATTAGGAGCACCTTCTTCTGCAGGTTGAAACAAAAACACAACTGTACCCGCTAGATCTTTTTGCATGTCTTTTAAAGTCTTCGCTGTAGCCATTAAAATAGCGGTATGTGCATCATGCCCGCAAGCATGCATTACGCTTACTTGTTGGCCATTGTATTCTGCTTTTACTTTAGAAGCAAATGGAATGGGCGCTCTTTCAGAAACAGGCAATGCGTCTATATCTGCTCTTAAACCAATATTTGGACCAGGCTTTGCCCCCTTTAAAATAGCCACCACACCGGTTTTGGCAACAGGGTATTTTACTTCCAAACCAATTGATTTTAAATAGTCTGCAATATATTTACCCGTATTAAATTCTCTATTAGACAATTCTGGAAACTCGTGAAAATGATGACGCCACTCAATTAAATTAGGCTCTACTTGCTTTGTTAAATCGTTGAAGTTTTTTGGCAACACCTGTGATTGAACACTTATACAAAAAAGCATTCCAAAGACAATCATTATTTGTTTCATAGAATTAAATTTTATGGAAATTACAAAATTTGTCTAACTTAATAGCATGATAAGAAGCATTAAATCATTTAAGTACCTGACTCCTTTTATAATGTATGTATTAGCATTGATCGCTTTTAATGCTAAGGGTATATTGTGTTGGCTACCTTTATTGTATACTTTTTTTGTGATTCCTGGAGTTGAACTATTATTAAAGCCAGATGCAAAAAATTTAGACGAGGTAGAAGAAGCACTAGCAAAAAAGAATAGAAGCTATGATGTAGTTTTATACTTAGCTGTTATTATGCAATACTATTCTTTGTATCGTTTTTTTAATACAATAACAATTGAAGGACTTAGTTCTTTGGATATAGCTGGAAAAGTAATTACCATGGGTTTGCTATGTGGCACTTTTGGAATCAATGTGGCACATGAATTAGGTCACAGAGTAAACAAGTTTGAACAAACTTTAGCAAAATTATTATTGTTAACTAGTTTGTACATGCATTTTTATATTGATCACAATCAAGGTCATCACAAACATGTTGCTACACCTGGTGATCCAAGTTCTGCTAAATTAAATCAATCAATATATGCATTTTGGCCTCAAACATTAATTGGTACTTATATGAGTGCCTGGCATATTGCAGCTAAAGCTTTGGAGAAAAAAGGTAAATCTGCTTTCTCTTTAGAAAATGAAATGTTGCAATTTCAAATTATCCAAGCTGCTTTTGTATTGGGTATTTATTGGTTTTGGGGAGGCAAAGTGACTTTGTTATTTGTCATCGCTGCATTAATTGGTGGTATGCTTTTAGAAACTGTTAATTATATTGAGCATTATGGTTTAAGTAGAAATAAAACCAGTGAAGACAATTATGAAAGAGTTCAACCACACCATAGCTGGAATAGCAATCATGTAATTGGAAGATTAATGCTATTTGAACTAAGTAGACATAGTGATCATCATTATTTGGCTTCAAGAAAATACCAAATATTAAGGCATATGGATAATGCACCTCAAATGCCTACTGGCTATCCAGGAATGATCTTGCTTTCTCTAGTACCACCATTGTGGTTTAAAGTAATGCACGCAGAAATTAAAAAACAGGGAATTAAAATTTAATTACTCGTTTTTAATATTCGATATCTTAATTACCAAAATACCTGAAGCACTTATATCGCCAGGATGTAAGTTAGATAAATCAATCGCTAAGCCATCTGCTTTTCTTTTAAAACTAGGTTTGTTATTGGTTCCTAAAATGCTTATTTCAGATGATGCTGTTGTAGTGATATCTCTAATAGTAATACTACTTTGATAATTTGGCAAAATGCAATACAAATCATCTCCTTTTTTAGTGAAGAAACTTTCTATATAAGCACTATCTTTTTTAGGCACCACTAATTTAGCCACTTTATAATCTGCCATAAAACTTGCAGATTTCTTAACTGGCATTTTACCCAATGTCCATTGTGCAGGTTTTTTATGAGCAGTTGTTCCATAAATCGCTTCACCATTAATAGCTAACCAATCACCAATATCAGTTAATCTTTGTTGTAATATCACGGGGATATTACCATCAGCACTTGGGCCAATATCTAATAAAAAATTTCCTCCTCTTGATACAATATCATTTAGCATTAAAATTAATTCTCTGCTAGATTTATAGTCTTTTAGTTGTTCGTTTCTATTATATCCATAAGAACTACCAATACCTTGACTCTCTTCCCAAATAATACTTGCATCCATTCCACTTCCATATTCAGAAGTAGTATACATTGCTCCATGATTTTTTTCTCTAGTATTATTACCCCAACGATCATTCACTACAACATTATCTTTTACGGGAGATTCATTAAATAACCATGCTAATAGTTCTGGGCTTTTCCATGCAGTATCTGACAAATCCCATTCTCCATCAGAAAAAATAACAGAGGGCTTATACTTGGTAACCAAATCTTTAAACTGAGGAGTCATATGCTTCTCCACATATTTCTTTTTATCATGTAACCATATTGGATTAAACCATTCGTATAAAGAATAATAATAACCCATTTTTAAACCACTATTTCTAACTGCGTCTGTTAAGTCTCCTAATAAATCTCTTTTGGGAGTTCCTGTGACTGCATTCCAAGGTCTATTCCAATCTCTGTCTGCTTCAGCACTATTCCATAATGTATATCCATCATGGTGTTTAGAAGTTAGCACCACATATCTAGCACCCGACTTTTTGAAAACATCCGCCCATTGTGCAGGATCAAACATCTCTGCTTTAAACATAGGCTCAAATTGCTCGTAAGCAAAACTGCTTCCATAATTTTTATTATGGAAATCTATAAACTCTTTTTTCTTTTCAAATAATCTATATCTATACCATTCAGAATAACTATATCCGTCATTTGACCAAGCTGGCGCATAAGAAGGAACTGCATATACACCCCAGTGTATAAAAATGCCAAACTTATCTTGATTAAACCAAGCTGGAATTTTTCTAGTATTTAAAGATTCCCAATTGGCTTCAAATTTTTTCTGTGCATTGGCTTGTGTAAGAGCAACTAATAATAAAATGGCTACAATATTTTTTTTCATATAATTCAATTAATAACAATTAGATAGGTTTTTAGAAACTGTCTGCTTCTCTATAAGCTTTGATTAATGCTAATTCTCCTTCCTTACCTGCGCCTGCAGTACCATGCTCCATCCCCATCACGCCTTTATATCCTTTTTGGTGAATGTGTTGGAAAATGTTTTTATAATTCATCTCCCCAGTACCTGGTTCTTTTCTTCCTGGATTATCTCCAATTTGGAAATAACCAATTTCGTCCCAACATTTATCTATGTTAGCAATAATATTTCCCTCATTTCTTTGCATATGATACATATCAAATAATATTTTACAAGCACTACTATTCATCGCTTTACAAATAGCATAAGTTTGATCAGAATGTCTTAAAAATAATTCAGGTGTATCACTTAATGGTTCTAATACCATCACTAATTTATTTTTTTCTAAAATTTCTACACCTGGTCTTAATGCTTCTAAAACATTAGCCAATTGCATATCCAATGATTTTGAATGATCGTAATTTCCAGGAACCACAGTCATGTATGTAGCATTGCATCTTTTTGCTACATTCACCGCTTCGGTACAAAAGTCAACAAATTTCTTTCTCCAAGTCTTATCGCCACTAGTCATAGAAACACTTAAAGGCCAATTATCAAAACTAATGACAAAAACGCCCATCGACATGCCAAGACTAGAAAGCGTATTGCCAATTTTTTCTTGCATAGCAGGCGTTCTTCCCATCATACCGTTATCTTCAATTGCTCTAAATCCCATGCTATGTGCGAATTTTATTTGTTCTATAAAATCATCGCCAGCATGTGCTCTAAACATACCATCATGCATACCATAATTTAATTTGAAACCAGATTCAAGAGAAACAGCATTTGAAGTATGGGCAAATGCATTACTACTTAATAAGGCACCTGATGCCATTAAATTTTGTTTTAAGAAATTGCGACGTTCCATGAATTAAAGTTTAATTCCTTAAATTTAAGTATATCTAATTAGAAGAACAACTTGAAAAAATTTCTTTTACCCTTACTTTACTTTTTATCGTATAGCCAATTAGTGAATGCTCAGTATCAGAAATTTAGTTTTTACGCCGATAAGATGGGTTCTCCCTTGAAATTAACAATTGCTTCAACAAGCTCAACAATAGATAGTGTATTCTGCAGTCAACTAGCAACAGCAACCTTTTTATACATCGATTCTCTCAATCATATATTAAGTGATTACGATAAAACCAGTGAATTAAGTTGGATCAATGAACATGCTGGAAAAGGCGTACAACCTATAAGTCCAATATTGGAAGAGATATTGGTAATAGCACAAAAAGCTTATTATCAAACAAAGGGCGCTTATAATATTGCCATTGGACCACTCAGTGTATTATGGAGAAATGCAAGGCAGCAAAAAATATTTCCCAATAAACTGGAAATTAAAAAAGCACAACAATTCATTCAATTTGATCAAATTAAAATAGACACCATTCATCACCTTATTGATATTCCTAGAATTGGAATGAGGCTAGATTTGGGTAGTCTTGGAAAAGGATTTATTGCTCAAAAAGCAATTAATTTTTTAAAAAGCAAGGGTGTTATATATGCAATGATAGATGCAGGAGGCAAGATTGTTACCCTTTCGCCCAAAAACCAGTTTTGGACTATTGGAATTAATCAAATTAGAGAGAAAAACAACACCATCAACAAGACATTATCCATTAGCAATCATGCAGTTGCGACAAGTGGGGACACTTACCAGTTTTTTATCTATAAAGGGCATAGATATTCTCATATCATCAATCCTCTAACAGGCTATGGCATTGAAACCCCTAAAAATGTTACAGTGATAGCTACCGATGGAACCATCGCAGATTGGCTTTCTACTGCATGTAGTGTTTTATCTGTCAAAGACGCCCTTAACCTGGTTAAATTATACGATGCAGCAATCCTAATTGCAATTCAAAAAGATAAATCCATTCAATATTATTCATCCAAGAACTTTAATGCCTTTTTGAATTAGAATTTTAATTAACTTAAAGATTCAAAACGATTGGCTATTGAAAAAAATTTTTCTTATTGTATTCCTATTTATTTCATTAAATGAAATTGTTGCACAAGAATTCAGTAGCTACAAGCAATTAATTCCCGGCTCTAATTTATATTTTAAAATGGTGCCCATACCAGCAGGTAGTTTTACTATGGGTAATAAACAAATAACACTAAGTGAATTTTGGATGGGTGCATTTGAAGTAACCAGAGACGAGTTTGATGTTTTTTTAAAAGACGAGAAAACGAGTCAAAATTCAAAGATAGACGCCATCACTAGGCCTAGTCCACAATATGTAGATCTTTCATGGGGCATGGGCAAAGAAGGTGGTTATCCTGCCAACAGCATGTCTCAATTGTCTGCATTAATGTATTGCAAATGGTTGTACGAAAAAACAAAAGTATTTTATAGATTACCTACAGAAGCAGAATGGGAATACGCGTGCAAGGCGGGTAGCACCACACAATATTTTTTTGGAAATAATGTTGCACTCATAGACAAATATGCATGGTATCAAAAAAATAGTAAATCCGTATATCATAAAGTGGGACAAAAGCAAGCGAATGCTTGGGGCCTTTATGATATGCTTGGTAATATGTTAGAATGGACATTAGATCATTATTCAGAAAACAGCATAGAAACCATGTCTACAAAGGATCCTATGATAGCAGCCAATTCCGCAAAGTACCCTAAAGTATTAAAAGGGGGTAGTTTTTTAGACAATGCTTTGCAATTAAAATCTGCAGAAAGATTTCATTCAGATCCTATTTGGAATAGACGCGATCCTCAAATTCCAAAAAGTAAATGGTGGTTAACAGAAGCCAAACAAGTAGGCTTTAGATTAGTAAGACCAAAGAAGCAACCAACAGAAGAAGAAGTCAAGCAATTTTTCAATAACTATATTCACTTATAAAAATGATTGTATGAAAAACCAAAACAATGAATCAAGAAGAGACTTTGTTATTAATAGCAGCTTAATGGCTGGCGGATTAATGACAGCTCCACTTTTATCCAAAGCAAACTTTTTTTCTGGTACAGAAGACACTATTAAAGTAGCAGTGGTAGGCTGTGGGGGAAGAGGTACCGGTGCAGCTATGCAAGCATTGTCTAGTAAACAAAATGTAAAAATTGTGGCAATGTGTGATGCATTCAAAGACAATCTTGATAATTGCCATAAAGCATTAACAGAAGAAATCAACAATAGTATTGGTGAATTGGCTAAAAGATTAGATGTTCCAGAAGAAAGAAAATTTACTGGATTTGATGGATACAAAAAAGCCATTGCATTAGCCGATGTAGTAATATTAGCCACACCTCCAGGTTTCAGACCTATTCACTTCGAAGAAGCGATTAATCAAGGTAAACATGTATTTATGGAAAAACCTGTTGCAACTGATCCTGCAGGTGTTCAAAAAGTATTAGCTACTGCAGCAATTGCCAAGCAAAAGAAATTAAATGTAGTAGTTGGATTACAAAGACATTATCAAAATTCTTATAGAGAATTATTTAAAAGAAAAGATTTGATTGGTGATATCACTAGCATGCAAGCATGGTGGGATAATGATGGTGTTTGGACCAGACCAAGAAAAGCAGGTCAAACAGAAATGGAATACCAAATGCGTAACTGGTATTATTTTAATTGGTTATGCGGAGATCATATAACAGAACAACATATTCATAATTTAGATGTGATTAACTGGTTTAAAGGTAGCTATCCAGTGAAAGCACAAGGCTTTGGTGGAAGACAGGTTAGAACTAGTAAAGAGCATGGAGAAATTTTTGATCACCACTTTGTAGAGTTTGAATATGCAGACGGTTCTATTTTAAATAGTCAGTGTAGACATATGCCAGGCACTATGAGTAGAGTGGATGAATTGTTTATTGGAACTAAAGGAAGAATAGCCTGTGGAGCAGCGAACATAAAAGATCATAGCGGTAAAATTATTTATCAGTATGATACTAAGAAAGAAAACAATCCTTATCAAACAGAACACGATGAATTATTTGCAGCCATTGCAAAAGGTGAATACAAATTTGCTGATGCAGAGAATGGTGCAAAAAGTACAATGACTTCTATTTTAGGTAGAATGGCTACTTATAGTGGACAAATGGTGTATTGGGACAAAGCCATCAATTCTGGTTTAGATATTCATCCTAAGGTATACGCTTGGGATGCAACACCACCAGTAGTTCCAAACGCTGATGGTAGCTACCCTATTGCTATTCCAGGTATCACAAAATATTAATAAAACTTAGTGAAGAAAAGATATCAGGTATTATTAGTATTAGCGATTCTATCCATGATTACATTTTTGGATAGAATCGCTTTATCTTCTGCAAGTGCGTCCATAATGGATGATTTACATATTAGTATTAATCAATGGGGATGGATACTTGGTATGTTTACAATTGCTTATGCAGCATTTGAAATTCCCACTGGTTGGTTGGGAGACAAATATGGTGGAAAGAAAATTTTGATTCGCGTAGTCCTCTGGTGGTCATTGTTCACCATACTTACAGGATTCGCGAATGGATTTTTAATGTTGCTATTAGTTAGATTTTTATTTGGCATGGGAGAAGCAGGCGCTTATCCAAACACTTCTATTGTGTTATCAAAATGGTTTCCTTCATTTGAAAGAGGACGCGCTCAAGCAGTGATATGGGGCGCTTCAAGATTAGGCGCAGCATTAACTCCTTTTTTTGTACTACCTATTCAACAAAAATATTCTTGGCATACTAGTTTTTATATTTTAGGATTTGTAGGAATACTCTGGACTTTGTTTTGGATTTTTTGGCATAAAGAAGAGCCTGCTCAAAGCAACTCTATCGGTAAAGAAGAATTGAGTTTTATACATACACATAGAGAATTAAATACGCACAGCAGCAAAGAAAAAACTTCTTTCTTATCTGGATTCAAGAATAAAAATTTAGGCTACTTATTAATCATGTATGTGTGTTATGCAATAGGAGCTTATTTTTTTCAAAGTTGGTTTCATACCTATTTACAAAAAGGAAGAAACATTTCTGCTGATGCATTAATGTGGGCTTCTTCTGTTCCTTATTTATTAGCAGCATTAGGTTGTTTTACAGGTGGATGGTTAAGCGATAAAGCCTGCTTAAAATGGGGTAAGAAATGGGG
Organism: uncultured bacterium; assembly: GCA_963923775.1. Classification (GTDB taxonomy): domain Bacteria; phylum Bacteroidota; class Bacteroidia; order Chitinophagales; family Chitinophagaceae; genus Sediminibacterium. The sequence continues at coordinate 20,174 of CAWULX010000007.1, read as the reverse complement.
AAGAAGAATAGTACCCATGGTAGGATTATTTGTTTCTGGTATATGTATTATTTCTGCCTCTTTGGTCACTGATAACATGTTGGCAATCATTGGATTAGCTATTGGAATGGCTTTTATGGACCTCACTGCGCCAGTTGCTTGGGCGGTTGCCATGGATTTAGGGGGCGATAAGAGCGGAACAGTCTCAGGATCAATGAATAGCGCAGGATTAACCGGTGCTTATTTTAGCACCATCTTATTTGGATATCTCGCATCCAATTATGGTTATTACTTACCTGTACTTTTTATAGGGGTGATGGTCATGCTTGGCGCTTTTGTTTGGCTCAAGATTGACGCTACTCAAAAAATTGAATTTACTGCTTCAAATAAATAGACAATAAGTTATCTTTAAGAAGGTATCTCATTAACGATTGCTTGCTAAATTATTGTCTTATGAAAAGAAGAACATTTGTAAAAAATGTATCTATTGCCTCTGTAGGCTTACTCATTACCAAAAAAAATAATCTCGTGAAAAATAGTCCAGTGTATGGTCATCATAAAATGACATATACCCTAAACACAGAGTGGGGTAATTTAAATCCTAGTCAAACACCTGTAAACGATTGTCACGAAATGGTGCAAGACAGCAAAGGAAGAATTGTCTTGTTAACCAATGAAACAAAAAATAATGTAATAGTATATAATACATCAGGCAAATTAATAGAAAGTTGGGGGCATCAATTTCCTGGCGCTCATGGATTAACTATTCAACACAATGGTAAAGAAGATTTTTTATTCATAACTGATACCAATACACATCAGGTTTTCAAAACAACAATGGATGGAAAAATTTTGTTAACTATCAATGCGCCTAAAGACGTACCAGCTTATGAAAGGCCAGAAGCATTTGTTCCAACAGAAACTACTGTTTTAGAGAATGGAGATTTTTATATTGCTGATGGATATGGAGCGCAACATATCATGCATTATGATGAGAAAGGAAATTTAAAAAATGTATTTGGAGGAAGAGGGGAAGGAGAAGCTCATTTTGATAATGCACATGGAATATGTGTAGATAAAAGAAATGGCACAACAACATTATTAATTACAGATAGAACTAGAAATGCATTTAAGCGTTTTTCTTTGGATGGAAAATTATTGGAAGTGATTCATTTGCCGGGAGCTTGTGTTTGTAGACCTGTGATCAAGGGAGATCATTTATATGCAGCAGTATTAAGGTCTCCAAGCTTAGATAATGAAAAGTCTGGATTCATTACTATTTTAGATAAAAACAATAAAGTAGTTTCTAATTTAGGAGGCTCAGCTCCTCAGTATATAGATGGTGTATTACAACCTATGTCTCAAACTGATAAAATTTTAATTCATCCTCACGATGTTTGTGTAGATAATGAAGGAAGTATCTATGTTGCTCAATGGGCTTCTGGAAAAGTTTATCCATTTAAATTTTCTAGAGTTTAATTGCTTTTCATGAAAAATTGGATTAATAAAAAAAATATAACTATTTCTGCAATTCTATTATTGGCTATAATAGTTATTTGGGGTATCCAATATTTTGCAAAGAATAAATACAATGCAGACAATGAAATAATCTCTTACAATAGAGATATACGTCCCATACTATCTGATAAATGTTTTGCATGTCATGGGCCAGATGTGAAAAAAGTAAAAGCAGAACTAAGATTAGATCAGGCGGCTTTTGCTTATGCACCTTTAAAAAAATCAAAGGGAAAATTTGCCATAGTGCCTGGTCACCCGGAATTAAGTGAATTAATCACCAGAATTGAATCTACCGATCCAAAAATAATGATGCCTTTACCAGAAAGTCATCTTACTCCTTTAAGCCCTGAACAAATTGTTTTATTTAAAAAATGGATCAAGCAAGGAGCTAAATATGAAAAGCATTGGGCTTTTGTAGCTCCAGTAAAATCAACATTACCTGCAATTGAAAACACCCAATGGCCTAGTAATGAAATAGATCACTTTATTTTAGCTGCGATGGAAAAAAAGGGATTTAGCCCTAATGATGAAGCCAACAAAAATGCCTTAATCAAAAGGGCTTTTGTGGACATCACAGGTTTACCTCCTACACACCAAGAGTATCTAGAGTGGATCAATAATAATCAAGCCAATTGGTATCAACAAATGGTCAAAGCATTATTAAAGAAACCGGCTTATGGAGAAAAAATGGGCGTGCTTTGGTTGGACTTAGCTAGATATGCAGATTCTTATGGATTTCAGGATGACAATATTAGAACACAATGGCCATGGAGAGATTGGGTGATTAATGCATTCAATAAGAACATGCCTTATGATCAATTCTTAACACAGCAAATTGCTGGAGACTTATTACCAAATGCTACTAAAGAAAATATTTTAGCAACCGCCTTTTTTAGAAATCATAAATACACAGAAGAAGGTGGCGTGATTGAAGAAGAATATAGAGTATCTTATAATATTGATAAAACAAAAACCTATGGGAAAGCAGTATTAGGAGTTACCATTGAGTGTGCTCAATGTCACGACCACAAATACGATCCTTTCTCTGCAAAAGATTATTATCAATTATATGGTTTCTTTAATATCAGCAAAGAAAAAGGATATGAGGGTGATGTAAGTATTTCAACTCCTGCAAAAAATCCTAAATTATTTATCACTGCTGATGATAGAAAAAACTTTTTACAATACATTAATACCAAAGACACCAATACCATCGAAGTGGCAGTAATGGGAGACTCTAGTAAACCAAGACCCACTTATATATTGAATAGAGGTAGTTACGATGCACCTTCTACTGTGGAAGTAAAACCTACAGCTCTAGAATCTATCATGCCATTTGATACTACAAAATATGCAAGAAATAGATTGGGCTTAGCAGGTTGGACAGTGAATAAAAAGAATCCATTAACCGCTAGAGTATTTGTGAATTTTATTTGGCAAGAAATTTTTGGAAAAGGCATTGTAAAAACATCAGGTGATTATGGTTTGCAGGGAGAGTTGCCTACGCATCCAGAATTATTAGATTGGTTAGCAGTAGATTTTATGGAGCATAATTGGGACATAAAATATTTAGTAGAAAAAATAGTTACAAGTAGTGTATACAAACAATCCAGTGAGATACATGCCAAACAATTAGAAAAAGATCCCGACAATGTTTACTATTCAAGATCTCCAAGAATAAGATACAAAGCAGAAATTATCAGAGATTTTATTTTAACCTCAAGTGGTTTATTAAATTATACTATTGGTGGACCTAGTGTAAAACCATATCAACCCAAAGGCGTGTGGGAAAGCACTACTAGTGGAAGAGGTGTATTAGCTAGCTATAAACAAGATCACCAAAATGATTTATACAGAAGAGGTTTATACACTTTTATTAAGTTAACTGCGCCTCCTCCAAGTATGATGATTTTTGATGCAAGTAATAGAGATCAATGTGAAGCTAAAAGAAGCAGTACCAATACTCCATTGCAAGCATTGAATATGTTGAATGATCCTACTATATTAGAAGCCTCAAGAGTGATGGCGCAAAAAATAAGTATGGGCAATGAAAGCTTGGAAGAAAAAATAGAAAAAGCATTTGAATCTATTTTAATTAGACCAGCAACAAGATTTGAGAAAAATAAATTAATCAAATATTGCGAAAGTCAGTTATCAGTATACCAACAAAAGCCAGCATTAACTAAAGAAACTTTAGCAATAGGTGAATTTGCTCAACCTACTAGAAAATACAATGAAGCAGAAGCTGCAGCTTTAATGAAGACCATATTAATTTTGTATAATTTAGAAGAAGCCATCACCAAATCTTAAAACAAGCGTATGAAAGAATTTTTAGAACATGGCTTAAATCAAAATAGAAGAAAGTTTTTATCTAAAATGAGTTTAGGTATTGGCGGATTAGCATTAGGCTCTCTTGTGGCTCCAGGTTTATTTGAAGGAAAAACAGAAGACGAATTATTTGCCAATGTATTACCACATTTTGCGCCTAAAGCAAAAAGGGTTATCTATTTATTTCAAAATGGTGCACCCTCTCAACTAGACCTGTTTGATTATAAACCCAAATTACAAAGCATGCATGGAGAAGATCTTCCAGCAAGCATTAGAATGGGTCAAAGATTAACTGGCATGACAGCCAATCAAGCAAAGTTTCCCTTAGCAGGTACTAAATTCAATTTCTCACAACATGGACAACATGGTGCATGGTTTGGTGAAACCATTCCACATATAGCAAGTATTGCAGATGATCTATGTATTGTGAAAACCATGTATACAGAAGCCATCAACCATGATCCTGCTTTAACTTTTTTCCAAACAGGTGCTCAAGTTGGAAATAGACCTAGTATGGGATCTTGGATTAGTTATGGCTTGGGTAGTGAAAATAAAAACCTTCCTGCATTCTGTGTTTTATTAAGCAAGGGGAAGGGAAATGGACAAGGGGTTTACTCAAAATTGTGGAACAATGGATTTTTAGATTCAATACATCAAGGGGTGCAATTCACTAGTGGTGAAGAGCCTGTAAAATATTTATCCGACCCTTCATTTATTCAAAGAGAAGACAAGAGAGCTATGTTAGATGAGATTGCTTCTTTAAATGAAGCTTCTTATAAAGAAATTGGAGATCCTGAAATAGTAGCTAAAATTCAACAATACGAATTGTCTTATAGAATGCAAATGGCCGTTCCTGAAATTACTTCTTTACAAAACGAGCCAGAATCTATTGTAAAAATGTACGGACCAGATTGTTTAGTACCTGGAACCTATGCTGCAAATTGTTTATTAGCAAGAAAGCTTTCTGAAAATGGTGTTCGCTTTGTTCAATTATATCATCAGGGTTGGGATGCACACGATAATTTACCTTCTCAATTAGAAGGACAATGTAAAGATGTAGATCAAGCTTCTGCAGCCTTAGTGAAAGATTTAAAGCAAAGAGGATTATTGGATGAAACCTTGGTTATTTGGGGTGGAGAGTTTGGAAGAACCAATTATTGTCAAGGTGCTTTAGCAAAAGACAATTATGGAAGAGACCATCACCCAAGATGTTTTACCATTTGGATGGCTGGAGGCGGCGTAAAACCTGGTGTTCATGGAGAAACAGACGAGTTCGGTTATAATATCAATACACTTCCAGTACATGTACATGATTTTCATGCAACAGTGATGCACTTAATGGGGATTAATCATGAAGAATTTACTTTTAAGCATTTAGGCAGAAGATATAGATTAACTGACGTTGCCGGTAATGTGATCAATGAAATAATTAGTTAAGCATGAAGTCAACGAAGGTATTTGCTTTAATAGGTAATGCATTGTGGATACTCAATCCATTTTTAATTTTTATTGTAGTATTCAAAGAAAATCTACACTTAAATATAGGCATGGCATGGATGGGCAAATTTCATCCCTTGTTATTGCATTTTCCTATTGTGTTAAGTATTGTTATTGCATTTTACCTCATCTTTACTCCTGCTGAAAAAATTACGAAAAACATTGAGCAGCCTGTTTTATTAATCAATGCCTTGATGGCAGTATTAGTAGCAATTACAGGATTATTTCTTTCTAAAGAAAATAGTTATGCGGACAATTTATTAACGCAGCATCAATGGGGTGGCGTTGCTATTGCTATAATAAGTTGGGCATTGGTCTTTATCAATCATCATTACAAAACATTTCAAGAAAATAAAAATCAAAGAATTACTATTGGATTAATCTTGTTGATTTTAGTAATTGTATTTACACATAAAGGCGCACAATTAACCCATGGTGTTGATGCAATTAGTTTGCCTGATAATAATACCAACTCTATTGTAGATACCACCAAAATCAAAGTATTAGATAGTACGGCCTCTGTTTATGAAAAAGCAGTTGAACCCATTTTATTAGATAAATGCGTTGGTTGCCATGGACCTAAAAAAGTAAAAGGAAACTTATTACTTGATACCAGAGAACATATATTGAAAGGTGGAAAACATGGCGCTGTGTTAGATTTATCAGGTACCTCTAGTATTATAGAGCGCATTCATTTACCTATTGCAGAAGAAAAACATATGCCTCCTGATGGTAAGCCACAGTTAACACCTTCAGAGTTGAAAATTTTAAATGAATGGATTAGTAGAGGTGGTGATTTCAATAAAAAAATGCTTGAATTAAATAAAGCAGATAGTTTATACATATTAGCCAATAGCTATCAAGCTCCTGTAGATAAAAATAAGAGTAAAGGCAATGTTGGTCCAGATATAAGCGTGTTCAATACCAATTATTGTAATGTGCATTATGTTTATCCAGGATCCACGCTTATTGAAGTAAATTTTTTTCAAGGATCATTTTATAACAGAGAGCAATTAAAAAAATTAGATAAAATTAAAGAGCAAATTATTTCTTTAAATATGCAAAGCATGCCTCTTCAACAAGAAGATGTAAACATCATTGCAAGCTTTAAACAAATAGAAAAACTAAATTTAAATTATACAGGCTTAAACATTAAAGCCTTGGAAGCAATAAAATCTTTAACTAAACTTCAGTCTTTATCTATTGCGGGTTTAGAAGCTAGTGCTACTGAATTAAATAAATTAGTTAAAGGGACATCTATCCAAAATTTACATATTTGGAATACGCAAATCAAACAAGATCAAGTTTCAATCATTCAGTCAAGTAAAAAAAATCTATTGGTTACTATAGGTGATAATTTAGAAAGTGAGATTTTTAAAATTATCAATCCAAGTATTGAACAAGATTCGTCTATCATTCCAGCACATTTAGATATCCCTATTAAACATGTAGTAAAAGGAACTACCATTAGATACACTTTGGATGGTACGGATCCAGATAGCTTGAATAGTCCAATCTATAAAAAGCCTATTCGTTTATTCAATAATACGGTGGTCAAAACCAAGGCCTTTAAACAAGGTTGGATAAGCAGCGATATCGTTCAAAGAAATTTTTATAAGTCTACCATTCATCCAGATTCAATTGTTTTACTTCAATTAGCTGATCCAAAATATAGAGCCAATGGCCCAAAGACGCTATTTGATTATGAGTTAGGAGATAAAAATTTTGGTAACGCAAAGTGGTTGGGTTATAAGGATGCCAATATGGAAATGGTGATTGGCTTTAATCAACCCACTACTATTAAAGAAATTTATTTTAATGCATTAGTAAATCTAGGGTCTTATATCTTTCCTATTGTAAGTATTGATGTAATGGGCAGCATGGATGGAAAAAATTATACCCTAATTTCCAAAAATACTTATCCGGGTGTAACGGATGCTACACCTAAAACATTGAATGAAACAAGGGGTTTTAACTGCACTATTGGGAAACCCACTCCTTATAAATTTTATAAGTTAGTAGCAACCAATCTTAAAAAATTACCCAACTGGCATCCCGGGAAAGGCACTCCAGCTTGGATTTTCGTTGATGAAATTTTCTTAAACTAGTTTACTCAATCGTAAACCATTCATAAGCACCTGGTGCTAGTGTAAAACTAAATTCGGCTTCATAAGCTCTATTTAATCTATACCCCTTGGCATCCTTTCCCTTTGATGCAATCATGGCTTTGTCTTGTAAACCTGTATAATACAATGGCAATTGAATGGTTCTAGTAATGGTTTCATTAGTTGGATTAAATAACATCATTAAACCCTTCTGAGCTAAAGAAGGGTCTACATGTAGCCAACCATCCCAATCTCTTCCATCTGCTCTTCTTAACTGAATAATATCTGCATTTAAAATATCTCTGTATTGTTTATACCAACCAATTACTGATTGAACTTTTTGTTTTGTTTGCTCTGTATCATATAATCTAGGACCTCTATAACAAGCTTGCACACCAGCACCATAGTATTGCATCATCAGTTGTTCATAATCATCAAGATGATCTTTTAATGGCTCTAATACCGCTTCTTCACCTCCACCTTGATATTTGGTTAAAGGCACAAAACCCCAGCCCATTGAAGGTGTTTTTTCGATAGTACCATCATGGATATTTTGTCGATTAATAATTTTTTGTTGTGCCCTGGATAAAGAAAAATTAACTTCTCTATAGCCCAATGCAATCTTATGTGTACCATCTAAAAAATACCAGTCAGGTGCATTAATGTAAACACCTCTTTCATTCAACCATCTATATAATTCTTTTTGAATTTCCATCTGTCTCCATTGAGAATCATCATAGCCCTTATGTCCAGGATGTACTGTACTTGCACAAACATCACCAGGATAGGGTCCATCGTTTTCCCAAATATCAAATCCTGTTTCTTTGAAAAAATATTTGATCTTGTCTCTATAAGCTAAGCCCCATTTACTACCAAAACAAGGAGCATTACCAAAAAAGGCACCCCCTGGTTTTCCTGTTTTAATATCAATCACATCATCTTCATCACTAATTCTTCTACTACTAAATAAAGAATAGCCTCCTAGTAAAATATTTTTTTGATGTGCATACGCTGCTAAATCTTTCCACCTACTTATATTTTCCTGACTAACATCTTCCATATTCAAATGACTTCCAAAACTTAGTATCACTGCTTCATATCCAGTGGCAACACATTGATCAATAGCCGCTTTTACTTCTTCATCATTTTTACTCACCAAATGCATGAATATAGGATTCTGTGTGGTCCAAGGTGCGATGGTTCTATACATTTTACGAAGCATCAAACCCCTTCTTTGTCTATCATAACTATCCATTAAAAGTTCGTTGGTTCTAACTGATTTGAATGTCTCACCCTTCTCTAATTCAATACCAGGAGCTCTTTCAGGATATATCTCTAATAAGCAAGGCGTTTCAAAATTATAATTTACTTGAGAGGTATAACTTGAATCTGTTTTCCAATGAGTAGTTTGATCACTTATATCATAACGCATTGCATTATTAAATGCATAATTAGTTTCAACATAAATGCCATGTTGTTTTTTCATCACTTCTGGCTTGCCCACTACAGCACTTTCTTCTTCGACCAAACCTAATACTTCGTTGACTACTCTGTTTATTTTTACTTTCTGTTCACCATTATTGACAATTTCAATCCATTTTGTAATTAGAGGAATTCCATCATATATATTATATCTAACCGAAATTAATATGTTTTGAAGTTCCGGTTTGTTTGAAATAAAAAGTAAACGAATTGATTTTCCCGTAGGTTGTTTTTTATTAGCTAACCAGGTATTAGGTTTCCATTGAATATAATCTGAAATAATTTGAATTTGATAAGCTTTGAATTGAAATGCATCTTTGTCTGTAGTTAAACCTTTTTCTGATCCTTTTATTAAGTAGGCTTTTTCGGACTGACCAATTAATCCTCCAACATTATATGGACTGCCATTTATAACTACCCTAGCCTCTGGCTCTATGCTTCTCAATAATTGCTGTCTAGTAGTCAAATTAGTATAATCTATACAAGCAAGATTGGCTCCCATATAAAAACTTCTTTTTACTAAGCCATTGTCCATAGTAATGTATTGGTTGTTTACCACTATCTCTGCTTTTCTTGAAATGGGCTGGATTAACCAATCTTGTTGGGCAATTAAATAAATAGGAGTTAACAAAACCACCTTGATAAAAATCAGTTTTAATACTTTCATAAATCATGCTTTTATGCAATAGAAAATTACAAAATATGTGTAGCTTTAGTCATCATTTTCAAATATAGTTTTATGTATAAGTATCTGATAAGCTGCTTTTTCTTGGTTCTACTAATGGGTTGTGGCAAAAAGCAAGAAAAACAATACCCACAAAGAGAAGATATTACGCAGTCTGTATATGCTTCAGGAACCATAAAGAGCAAAAGCCAATATGAAGTGTACTCAAAAGTATCGGGCATTATTGAAACTATACTTATCAAAGAAGGTGATATAGTTGCAAAGGGTCAAACAATTATACAATTAGCCAATACTGCTCAAAGTTTGAATTATGAAAATGCCAAACAAAATGCATTATTCAACAGTACACAATCCAATAAAGAAAAAATTGAACAAGCTAAAACAGAATTGGAATTGGCAAAATCAAAAATGGATAATGAAGCATCTTTGTTAGCTAGACAAGAAAAGCTTTGGGATCAAGAAATTGGCACTAAAAACGAATTAGATCAAAGGGCATTAAGTTTTAAAAATGCAAGTACATTATATAAGGCAGCCAAATTAAAATTAGATGATATTGAAAAGCAAATTAATTTTCAAAATAGTCAAACCAATAGAACTGCGGCTATTAGTGCAGTTAATATGAATGATTTCATTATTAAAAGTCAGGTTAACGGAAAAGTATACACCATTAATAAAAAGATAGGTGAATTGGCCAATACACAATCTCCTATTGCCATTATTGGTGATGCTAAAGAATTTTATGTTGAGTTGCAAATTGATGAATTTGATATCAATACAATTTCAAAAGGATTAAAAGTTTTGGTAAGTATGGATAGTCATAAGGGAGAAGTATACGAAGCTATTATTGACAAGATTTATCCCATCATGAATGAAAGAACCAGAACTTTTAAAGCAGATGCAGTATTTGTAAAAACTCCTGAAAATATTTTTCCAAATCTGAGTGCAGAAGCTAATATTATTATTCAAGTAAAAAACAAGGCCTTAACCATTCCTAGATCGTATTTAGTAGAAGATACCTATGTTTTATTAAGTAATAAAGAAAAAAGAAAAATTACTATTGGTTTGAAAGATTATGATAAGGTAGAAATTATTAATGGAATTACTGAAAAAGACGAAATAGTGAAGCCCGAATAATGAAGAAAGGAATTTTAATCAATATTGCCAAAGCGCTTCTTTTAGCAAGATGGAGACAAACACTGGTGGCTGCTATTGGAGTGACCTTTAGTATTACTATGTTTATTACATTGCTAAGTTTCATGAATGGTTTAAACGACTTATTAGATGGACTAATTTTAAATAGAACACCGCATATCAAATTGTACAATGATATCAAGCCCAATGTCAATCAACCCATTAAGAATGCTGCTGCATATAAAGACAAGTATCATTTTATTCAATCCATTAAATCTGATGCCAATAAACAAGCTATTTACAATAGTCAAGCCATCATGAATTCATTACAAAAAGATACAAGAGTGGCAGGGTTTACACAAAAATTAACCGCTCAGGTATTTTTCATTAATGGGACCACAGATATTACAGGAGTATTAAATGGCGTGAATGCAACTGAAGAAATTAAATTATTTCATTTTAATGATTATATAGTAGGAGGCAATGCTGCAGATTTAGAAAAAGAAAGCAATACCATTATTTTAGGAAAAAGCTTGGCAGAAAAACTATTAGTCAATCTAGGCGATGTGATTCAGCTATCCACTGCAAAGGGAGATCGTTTTCAATTAAAAGTAGTGGGCTATTTTCAATCGGGATTAAAAGATATAGATATGGTACAAAGTTTTGCGTCTATTCATACTGTTCAAAAAATTATGAATAAACCCAATAGCTTTCTTACCGAAATTGATGTAAAATTAAAAGACATCAATTTATCTATCCCTACGGCTAAAGAATATGCACAATTGTATCAAACAGATGCCGAAGATATCCAAACCGCTAATGCACAATTTGAAACTGGTAGTGCAGTTAGAAGTATCATTTCATATGCAGTGGGTATTACACTACTAGTAGTAGCTGGCTTTGGCATATATAATATTTTAAATATGATGATTTTTGAAAAAATGGATTCTATTGCCATCTTAAAAGCAACCGGATTTTCGGGTAAGGATGTCAAAAATATTTTTATGTACATCGCCATTAGTATTGGATTTTTTGGAGGGCTAGCAGGTTTATTATTTGGTTTTATTTTATCTAGCATTATTGATCAAATACCTTTTGTAACTGCAGCTCTTCCTACTGTAAAAACTTATCCAATTAATTATAGTATCATTTTTTATATCATTGGCATAAGTTTCTCTTTAATCACCACTTATTTTGCAGGTTGGTTTCCAGCTAAAAAAGCAAGTAAAATAGACCCTGTGGTCATTATAAGGGGAAAATAGTTATGAATCAGAAAATTCTTGAAGCAAAAAATATAACCAAATACTTTGAAGACCCTGTCAAAGTAAAAGTGCTTAACGAAATAAACTTTAGTATTAATAAAGGCGAGTTCGTATCACTTACTGGTAAATCTGGCTGTGGAAAATCTACCCTCTTATACGTTTTGTCTACTATGGATACCGATTATGAAGGAAATATTTATATAGATCAAGATGAAATGCCTAAAAACGACGAAGGCTATTTGGCTAAAATCAGAAACGAGAAAATTGGCTTTGTATTTCAATTTCACTATTTACTCAACGAGTTTGATGTATTAAATAATGTAATGTTGCCCGGTTTAAAATTAAATAAGTACACCAAAGAAAAAGTAGAATATCGTGCATATGAAAAATTAAAGCTATTGGGTATTGAACATCTTGCATTAAAAAAGGCAAATCAATTATCTGGTGGTGAAAAGCAAAGAGTAGCCATTGCTAGAGCCTTAATCAATGATCCACATATTATAATGGGAGATGAGCCTACTGGAAATTTAGATAAAAAAAATAGCGACCTGGTATTTGATATTTTTAAAAAATTAGCACACGAGTATCATCAAACATTGTTGATTGTTACACACGACCCTAGTTTTGCAGACAGAACAGATAGAATCATTAAAATGGAAGATGGTAAGATTATTGTTTAATCAAGGCCTTTTCTTTTTCTAAATGCTGATGGATTTTCTCCAGTAATTTTTTTGAAGATTTTATTAAAGTAAGACAAGCTCTCAAACCCAACCTCATAGCAGGCTTCCGTAACATTAGCATCTTGCATTAATAATTTTTTTGCATGGTTAATTCTATACTGATTTACAAAATCGGTATAAGTTAGTTTGGTACTTTTTTTGAAGTATCTACAAAATGCTGCTACAGATAAATTAACATGCTTAGCTATTGCATCCAAAACAATAGGTTGTTGAAAATTATTTTCAACATATTGATAAATCAAATGCATTCTTTCTTGTTCTTTGATAACTGCATGATTTGCGATAGGTCTTGTATGTAGTAATGTGTATTCGGTAGATTTAGATAAGAGATCAAACACTTTAATTAAAAGCATTAATTGCTCAAAAGGTTTTAATTCGGTTAGTTGCTTTAACATAGCTCCAGCTGCTGCTTTTGTAGCCCCGTAAAAAGCAATTCCCGTTTTTGCTTTTTCAAACAATTCAAAAATGCCTTTCATTTCTGGTTGACTATAAAAAGGATCTTCATAAAAATTTTGTCTAAACTGCACCACAACTGTTTCAACCACAGATTGTACACCATAATCAAAATTCAAATGTGGTATATAAGAACCAATCAATGCTAAATCACTTCCTTCATATGTACTAATATGATCACCTATATGTCTCACCCCTTTATCTGCTTCTACATATACCAACTCAATTTCCGGATGAAAATGCCAATAAAATACTTCATTTAATTTAGGGGTCAATAATATTCTAAAAGAACTCCCCTCGTCTGGTTTAATATTTTCTAAACTAAGCCTCATTGATGCTAAAATAACTGACTTTTAACCAATTTAAGATTTTTATATCAATATAGAGCAAATTTTAGCCATTTTAGACAAAATTATATGGGCTTTTAAGGCTGTACATTTATTGTATCAAAAACCAACAATTGCTTGCTATGGAAAAACAACAACAAGGCATGGTACCAACAATGGTACACACAATGGCAACACCGAATAGTGCTGCACATAAAGACATCCCAGGAAATCCATCTACTGCAAAAAGTAGTGCGACTAAATTAAATGATCGCTCTAACGGAAAACCATTGAGAGTATTAAGTGAGGAAGATTGGAATTTCTGGATTCACAATGGATATATCGTTATCAAAAATGCAGTTCCTAGAGAACAAGCATTAGAGACTGCTAAATTTTTATGGGAGTTTGAAGAGAAAGATCCAAATAATAAAGATACTTGGTATACAGCACCAAGAGCAGAAATGAAAATGAAAGAGTTGGCGGGTACTGGAATGGTGGAGTGTTATAATAATCAACACTTATGGAATAATAGACAAATGCAAAGAGTATATGATGCATTCGTAGATATTTGGGGAACAGAAAAATTATGGGTAACTATTGATAGAGCGAATTTAAATTTTCCTATCAGACCAGGTCATGAATACAAAGCATTTATCCATTGGGATTATGATCCAGAAACAAAACCTGTGAATGTTCAAGGTGTATTAGCCTTAGCAGATCAAACAGATGAGAACATGGGTGGATTCCAATGTATTCCTGAATTATTCAGAACCTATGATACTTGGAAATTAACTCAACCAGAAGATAGAAATAGATTCCAACCAGACACCACTGGCTTTACTCCAACCAAAGTAAAATTAGAAGCAGGAGACTTATTAATTTTTAACAGCTTAGAGCCTCATGGTATAAGAGCAAATAATAGTGAAGACAAAGTGCGTATTGCACAATATATTTCTATGATGCCAGCAGAAGAAAACAATGAAGCACTAAAAGAATGGAGAGTAAATTCTTGGAAACATAGAATTGCACCAGAAGGATATGCTTTCCCTGGAGATCCAAGAAATTGGGAACAAACTAAATATGATACTGCAGTATTATCAGACTTAGGTAAAAAATTATTAGGTCTTGAAAACTGGTAATAGTATACCTATACTAGGTTTGGGGGTATATGATATGTACCACAAAGAAGCAGAACTAGCAGTATTAAACGCCTTAGCAATTGGTTATAGGTTAATTGATACTGCTAGTATGTATGAAAATGAAGTGCAAATAGGTAATGCATTACAACAAACTACTGTTCCAAGATCAGAAATATATTTAACGACTAAGTTAAATAATACGGATCATGGGTATGATCAAGCGCTTAGAGCATTTGATGAAAGTTTAAAAAAACTTCAACAGGATTATGTTGATTTGTATTTAATTCATTGGCCAATCAAAGAAGGAAGAAAAGAATCTTGGAAAGCATTGGAAAAAATTTATGCATCTGGTAGAGCCAAAGCCATTGGTGTTGCTAATTATACATTACCTTTTTTAAAGGAATTAGAAAGCTATGCGAATATGGCGCCAACCTTAAATCAAATTGAATTTACCCCATGGTTATTTCAAGAAGAGGTATTGAACTATTGTAAACAAAATAATATTCAATTGCAATCTTATTCACCTATTACTAGAGGTCAAAAATTCAATGATCCAAGGCTTATTGCACTTTGTCAGAAATACCAAAAGACACCTGCTCAAATTATTTTAAACTGGAATATTCAATTAGGAGTATCAACTATTCCTAAGTCTTCCAAAAAAGAAAGATTACAAGAAAATTTTGATGCACAGAATTTTTCTTTAGATGCACAAGATGTTGAATTAATGAATACATTTAATGAAGGATTCAGAATCTGTGATGATCCTGCGATCTTTTTATAACGATTAAAACACGAACATGAAAAAATTATTGCTTTTAAGTTTATTAGTTATTAGCAGCTTTGCTGTATTTGCACAAAAAGAGAAAAAAGATAAAACACAATTAAGACATGTGGTTTTATTTACTTTTAAAGCTACTTCTACAAAAGAGGAAGTTGCTAATGTAACCAGAACATTCAATGACTTATATGGTAAAGTGCCAGAAGTTAAAAAAATGGAATGGGGATTAAATATGAGTCCAGAACATTTAGACCAAGGCTTTACACATTGCTTTGTATTAACTTTTAGTTCAGAGAAAGATTTAGCATCTTATCAATTAAACCCAGCACACAAAGCTTTCCAAGAAGTATTAAAACCTCATATGGACAAAGTATTCGTAGTCGACTATTTTGTAACACCTAAATAAAAAAGAGCCTCGCAATGCGAGGCTCTTTTTTATGTCTACCATCCAATGCCATAGTCTTCTCCGTGGTTAGAACTTCCTCCCCACATAGAATTATGTTTCCAGTCAAAATAAATTGCATTGATAGGGCCACTGGTTCTTTCTTCAAAACTTAGTGTGTATCCCATTGCTCTTAATTCTTTTCTTACCCAATCAGGTACATTGTTATTTAATAATAAATTACCTGGTCTTGGTTTTCTATCTTCCATCTTAGAGCCACCTAAAGAAAGCCATAATTGATTTGTATTAATATTAGCGGCTTCGGTAGCTTCTTGAACAGTCATACCAAACTCTACCATATTCAAAAAGAATTGTAATAGGTTTTGATCCTGTGTGTCTCCTCCTTGAACACCAAATGCCATCATTGGTTTACCCTCTTTCATTGCAATACTTGGAGTTAAAGTAACTCTTGGTCTTTTACCAGGAGCCACTACATTGAAAGGATTTATGGTTGAATCCAATACAAAACTTTGCATACGCTGACTCATACCCACACCCGTATTACCAGCTATTACAGCAGGTAACCAACCACCACTAGGTGTAATAGAAACTACCCAACCATCTTTATCTGCGGACTCTACTGTGGTAGTACCTCTCCATAATCTATCCATATAGGCCGCATCAGTACTTAAAGTGTTTTCATTTTTAGAAATGGCATCGTGCGCAGGCATAAAACTATTTTTCTTACTAGTATCACTAGAAGGAGTAAAGCCTCTTGATTTTAATAAGTTTAAATAGGGATTGGTCTTTCCTTCAAATGGATAAGGATCTCCTGGACCTACATTGGGATTATTTACTTTCCAATTAATTTCACTTGCTCTTTGTTTTGCATATTCTTTACTTAATAAACCACTCATTGGTTGATTAGTGGTAAATCTCGGATCGCCATAATAAAAATCTCTATCTGCAAAACTTAAATTCATTGCTTGATACACTGTATGAATATACTTTGCTGAATTATATCCCATTCCTTTTAAATCAAAATTCTCCAAAATATTTAAAGCTTGTAATAAAGCTGGACCCTGTGTCCATGGTTGTAACTTGTATACTTCAATCCCTTTATAATTAATATGTGTAGTAGCTTCTTCCACTGGTTTCCAATTAGCTAAATCTTCTTTAGTAATTAAACCTCCTTGCTCTTGAACACCTCTTACAAATTCGTCAGCGATATCTCCTTTATAAAAACGATCATAGGCAGCTTGGATGGCTTCTTTTCTGCTCTTCCCTTTTTTTAATGCAGCTTGTTCTGCATCCACCATTTTTTGCAAAGTGTTTAATAAATCTTGTTGTACAAAAATCTCACCTGCTTCAGGCGCTTCTCTTTTTTGGCCCAAATGTGGTAACAATACTTTTTTACTGTACGGCCATTCTTTAATTCTTCCTTTACCTCTTTCAATACTATTTGCTGTTTGTGCATCTATAGGATAACCCGCAGCTAATTCCATAGCAGGAGCTAATACATCTTTTAAACTCATTGTACCGTAATTAGACAACATATAGCAAATACCCCCAGGAGTACCTGGAGTAGTAGCGGCTAAAGGACCATATTCTGGAGGGAATTGATATCCTTTTCCTTTAAAAAATTCTACTGTTGCACCAGTTGGAGCAACGCCCATTGCGTTTATTGCAATTACTTGCTTAGTATTAGGATTGTATATTAAAGCCTGTGTTTCACCTCCCCAACTTAATACATCCCACATAGTACATGTTGCAGCTAACATAGCACAAGCAGCATCTACTGCATTACCACCTTTATCAAATATTTTTGCTCCTGCAGTTGCCGCTAATGGCTTACCTGTAATGGCCATCCAATTTTTCCCATGTAATGGTGGTTTTTGCGTGGATTGTGCAAAAGAAAATAAAGAAACAAATAACCAACTTGACAACAAGATTGTTTTTTTCATATGTATAAATTGATATATCGAAATTACTGTTTTTATAAAGACAAAAATGCATAACTTAATATCTTAAAATGATCCCATTATGAAAAGGTTATTTAAATATATAGGGTATGGACTTTTAACAATTTTTATTGTGTTAGGTGCATTAATTATTACTGTTGCACAAAAAGATATTCCAAGAGC
This sequence comes from uncultured bacterium, assembly GCA_963923775.1. GTDB lineage: Bacteria > Bacteroidota > Bacteroidia > Chitinophagales > Chitinophagaceae > Sediminibacterium. The sequence continues at coordinate 2,225 of CAWULX010000007.1, read as the reverse complement.
GCAATTGATGAACAAATATGCGCAAAGCCCCTCTCAATTTATGCCACTAATGGGTATGCAGGTACATTATAGAGATGAGGGCAATAAAGAAGATAGCACTCCCATATTATTAATACATGGAACTTCTTCTTCTTTAAATACTTGGGATAGTGTGGTCAAATTGTTACCCAGCAACAAAAGAGTGGTAAGATTGGATATGCCAGCTTTTGGTTTAACTGGACCTAGTCCAGAAAACAAATACAGTTATTTATATTATAGTCAATTCTTAAACGCTTTTTTAGAACAATTAAAAATTAAAAAATGTATTATCGCAGGAAACTCTTTAGGAGGTGGTATTGCATGGCATTTTGCATTGGACTTTCCTCAAAATGTTGCTAAATTAATTTTAATTGATGCAAGTGGCTATCCAAAAATTAATGAGAAAGGTTCTTTAGGTTTTAAAATAGCAAGTATTCCGATTTTGAATAATTTACTATTGTACGTTACCCCTAAAAGCTTAGTTAAAAAGAGTTTGGAAACCGTATTTGTAAATCAAAGTTTAATAACGGAAGAAAGAATTACAAGGTATCATGAACTATTATTAGCAGAAGGAAATAGAAGAGCGGCATTAAGTATATTTAAAAATAAATTTGATCAACAAACTAATAGAATCAAGGACATACAACAACCTACACTAATCTTATTTGGAGAAAAAGATCAATTAATTAATAGCGACAACGCCTATTTATTTCAAAAAGATATTAGAAATAGTAAAGTAGTGATTCTTAAAAATGTTGGTCATGTGCCCATGGAAGAAGCACCAAATGAAACAGCATATGAAATTATTGAATTTATAAAATAGAGATGAATTTTACTACAGCAGCAATAGAGAACATAGTTCATAATTATTATGAATTAACTGTTGAAGCAAAAGCATTAGATGGATATGATGAGTTGAATTTTATTTTAACAGAAAAATTTGGCAAAAAATATATTTTAAAAATTGCCGGGTATCAACATGACAAAAATTTTATAGATGCACAAATAAAAATTATTGAACATCTCAGAAATAGCCCCATTGCTGATCAAGTTCAGTACTATATTAAAAATAAAAAAGGAGAAGCCTTAACTACCATTGAACAAAGTGGTCAAATTTTCTATTGTAGAATCTTAAATTATCTAGAAGGTCAGTTTTGGGTAGATGCACCTCATGATCATCAAGACCTACATGAAAACCTAGGAAAATTTTTAGCAAAAATGGATGCGTCTTTAATAGATTTCAAACATCCAAGTATGCATAGGCATTATACCTGGGATATCAGTACTGCAAGGGATGCACAATATCGATTAAAATATATTGAATCGCATGAAGGAAGAAGAATAGTAGATTATTTCTTATTACAATTTGAAACCGAAGTACTTCCAACTTTAAGCTCTTTTAGACATAGTTATATACACAATGATGCCAATGATTATAATATATTGGTTAAGGGCAATGAAATTATTGGCTTAATAGATTTTGGTGATATGGTATATTCTGCCACCATTAATAATCTTGCAGTAGCCTGTACATATGCGATGCTTCATAGCAATGATCCTCTATCTGTTGCTACATCTGTTGTAAAAGGCTATCACAGTGTATATTCTATTGAAGAAAAAGAGTTAAGCATATTATATTACTTAATAGCAGCTAGATTATGTATTAGTCTTACGCAATCTGCATACAATGCTTCTTTATCAACAGATAACGCTCATCATTTTATTACAGAGAAACCAGCTTGGAAATTAATTTACCAATTAATAGAGATCAATCCAATAAAAGCAGCAGACGTTTTTAGAAGAGCTTGTAATTTCAAAGGCTTGATTAATCATAATGATACTTATCAAAGTTTAGAAGAAAGAAGACAAAAGCATATTGGGAAAAATTTAAGTATTAGTTATCAAACACATTTAAAAATAGACAAAGGGGCATTACAATATTTATACGACGATAAAGGCAATACTTATTTAGATTGTGTAAACAATGTAAGTCATGTAGGTCATTGTCATCCAGTAGTGGTAAGAGCCATGCAAAAACAAATTGCAACACTTAATACCAACACTAGGTATTTAAATAATCAAATGATTGATTATGCAGAAGCATTGTTAGCAACCTTACCCAAACATTTGAAGGTTTGTTATTTTACCAATAGTGGCTCAGAAGCAAATGATTTAGCTATTAGAATAAGTACTGTCTCTTATACACA